>CAZYUQ010000058.1:0-9360 GCA_964650565.1 uncultured Candidatus Bathyarchaeia archaeon
CGTTGTGTTCTTTTACGTAGCGCTTGATGATTTCGCGCACGTGATAAGCGTGCAGAACGTCTAGTCCGCTTCCAGGTTCATCCAGCACGGCGAGTTTTGGGCGTGTCATTAAGGCTCTTGCGACGAGTAGGCGGCGTTTCATGCCTTTGCTGTAGGTTTTTGCGCGGTCTTTTAGTCGTTCGCCTAGGCCGCTGATTTCTGCGGCTTCGTTTATGGTTTGTTTGATTTCGGTTGGGTTGTTTTTGTTGAATTTTGCCATGAATTCGAGGTATTCCCATCCTGAGAGGTTGGGGTATGCTCCTGATTCTTCGGGTAGGTAGCTTATGATTTTGCGGACTTCTGCGGCTTGGTTGACTACGTCGAGGTTGAAGATTTTTGCTGTGCCTGATGTGGGTATGATTAGGGTGGAGATTATGCGGAGGGTGGTGGTTTTTCCTGCGCCGTTGGGTCCGATGAGTCCGTAGATTTCGCCTGGTTTTATGGTGAAGCTTAGTTCGTTGAGGGCTTGGATGTTGCCGAACCGTTTTACTAGCGATTGGGCGTTAACTGCAAGACTCATGATAAATGCACCTGTGCGTTGGTGGATTTGTGGTGAGCGCCTATAAAGCGTTATTGGTACAAGAATTTGCTGACTGATGGAACCGCTTGGAACTGATTTGCTTGGAACAGTCTATAGCCCCCTTTATATAGTTCTGTGGGAAACACTGCAGGGTAGACCCCCTATAGGTTTCTGCATAGAATCTCTATTAGGCTCCAAATATGCTGGTGTCCTGCGGTTCTATGCTGCTGAATTGTTTGTCAAGAAATTTTGACTATTAAATTCTGTTTTAGTCAAGAAACCTTTACAAGAAGGCTTTTATTGGCAATTGGTCTATTTTTATGGTGGTAAACGCGAAGGAAGCCTGAGAACATGAAGAGAAAACCTTCAGGGTTATCATTCGCTTTTGACGCTTTGTTCTCGCATTCTATTGTTTGCCCGAAGCGTTCAGGGACTTCTCCACAAAAACTAACGGTTAGTAGCGAGCAACATAGACGACGTGAAAAAAGATTGTTCAGGTGCACTCGGGGTTCTGGTTTGGTTAAGAGCGTAGGTTTAATTAAGAGCGTAGGTTTAAGCTTGTTACTTCTCGTTCTCTTGTTTTCGTTCTTATCAGTTACTAGTCCCATAACCCCATGCGCAGTCGGTGCTGCGGAAACCGATGACTGGCCAATGCTTCACCATGACCCGCAGCACACGGGGTGCTCAACGTCCACAGCACCGACCACAAACCACACATTATGGTGCTACACAACTGGGTGGTACGTGCAGTCTTCTCCCGCGGTTGTTGATGGCAGAGTCTACGTGGGTTCATACGATGACAACCTTTACTGTCTGGACTCTGAAACAGGTGAATTAATCTGGAATACCCCTTGCTCGCCGACTGCCTCTCCTGCGGTCGTGGGTGGAAGGGTCTACGTAAGCTCAAGTCAAGTGTATTGTTTGGATGCTGAGACAGGAGCTTACTTATGGAATTACGTTACGGGTAGCGGTCTTTTTTATTCGCCTGTTGTTGCCGACGGCAAGGTCTACGTGGGCTCATGGGATGGCGAAGTGTACTGTTTGGACGCTATAACAGGAGCTTACGTATGGAGTTATAAAACAGGCAACGTTGTTGAGTCCTCTCCCGCCGTGGTTGATGGAAAAGTGTACGTTGGTTCAAACGACAACAAACTTCACTGCTTGGACGCTGCGACAGGAGCGCACCTGTGGAACTACACGACAGGCGATTTTCATGTTTCTTCTCCTGCCGTTTCAGACGGCAAAGTCTACATAGGATCATCCGATTTTAACGTGTATTGTCTGAACGCTACAACAGGCGCGTACATATGGAGCTACATGACGGGCTTAATCGTAATTTCTTCTCCTTCTGTTGCTGGCGATTACGTCTATGTAGGCTCAAGAGACAGCAAGATTTACTGTTTAAACGCCCTCACTGGTGCGTTAGTTTGGCTCTTTGATACTGACGACGATATTTGGGGGTCCCCTGCTGTTGCCGACGGCAAAATCTACATAGGCTCATCTGATAACAAGACTTACTGCCTAAACGCTTTAACTGGAGAGCATATTTGGAGTTACACCACAGGAGACCAAGTCCAATCATCTCCAGCTGTTGCCGACGGCAAAGTCTATGTAGGATCATTCGATGGCAAGATTTACTGTTTTGGTCCCATTATTCCTGATAACTGGTCCATGTTCCACCATGACGCGCGGCATACGGGATATTCAACCTCGTCAGCGCCGAGCACAAACCGAACCTCGTGGAGCTTCACCACAAACGGACTAGTGCGTTCTTCTCCTGCCGTTATGGATGGTAAGGTCTATGTGGGTTCATGGGACAACAAATTGTACTGCCTAGACGCCGCTACGGGCGCACTTGTTTGGAGCTACACTATAGGTGCTAGAGTGGATTCTTCTCCAGCTGTTGCTGATGGCAGAGTTTATGTGGGCTCATTAGACAACAAAGTTTATTGTTTAAATTCTACTACGGGCACATTCATATGGAGCTACACCACAGGTCTCTGGGTGTATTCTTCTCCCGCCGTGGTTGATGGCAGAGTTTATGTGGGCTCCTTTGACAACAAAACTTACTGCTTGAATGCTACAACAGGCACATTATTATGGAACTACACAACTGGTGACGGGGTGTATTCTTCGCCTGCTGTTGCTGATGGCAAAGTCTACGTGGGCTCAGATGACCGCAAAGTTTACTGCCTGAATGCTACAAGCGGGGCGTTTATGTGGAGCTTCACAACAGGCGATATTGTGCGTTCTTCTCCTACCGTGGTTGATGGCAAAGTCTACGTAGGCTCATGGGACAGAATGGTGTATTGCCTGAATGCTACAACAGGCACATTATTATGGAACTACACAACCGACAACGCCATAGATTCTACTCCTGCTGTTGTCGACGGCAGAGTTTATGTGGGCTCCTATGACGGCAAGGTGTATTGCCTGAATGCCACTACAGGCGCTTCTGTGTGGAGCTACACAACCGATACTGATATGGCAGGTAATTCTGTGGTTTCTTCTCCTGCTGTTGCAGGGGGCAGAGTTTATGTGGGCTCATATAACGGCAAGATTTATTGTTTGAGCGCTGAGACGGGCGCATTCATATGGAGTTACACAACCAGCGTCAACACGTATTCTTCTCCTGCTGTTGTCGATGGTCAAGTCTACGTAGGCTCAGATGACCGCAGCGTTTACTGTTTTGGCTTATCTTACATCAGTGATTTTAATGACCTCTTCAGGCTCAACCCTGTGCGCATGATTTATCCTTCGGAGCAAACGCCGAAGCCGCTCAACTGCGCTTCTGCAATGGGCAATGACTGGGCTGCCTCAGCCTTCATATCCACCAAACTCACAACCGTTAACGAAGGACTAGACACGGACAGCGCATTCGTCAACCAAGCAACAGGCAAACCCGTGGGCGCGGCAGACACAGGCGTAATAAGCTTCGGCGGTCCAGTTGTTAACCCAGTTGTAGCTTACGCTGAAGGGGAGGCAACGCCGATAGAAGACAGGGCTCCAGTACGGTTCTACCAGAACGAGGAAACCTGCTGCTTCCAGCTTCGAAACGGAACAAACGTGCCAGGAGCTGCTCTATCATTGTCCTCGATAAACGGTAACGTGGACATGTTTGTCATTGAAGTTTACAGTGATGGCGACGGCAGGAACTTGATGCTTTGCTACGGCTTCGGCTGGAAGGGCACTTACGCGGCTGGAAAATACTTTGACGCGGAAATCTACCCGAACATTACTGCGTATCCCTACAGCTGGATAATCGGGTTATGGCATGACAGCAACGGAAACGGCTTCGTTAACACGGCAGCCGACGGAGATTCCTACATTGTCATAGCCACATCAGAGAATCCCGGCATGCAGGTGAGCGATGATACCGATTGGAGTTTTCGAAAGAGCCACGTTATTAATTCAGCTGCAGGCGCTGGAACCGATTACCAAGTTAAAGTCGTAGTTAATTACGGTTCAGGCTTAGACGACGGCGAAAACGTGTTTCTCAACGCCCATTGCAGGAGTGATTTTGGCGACGTGCGCTTCACCGCTGATGATGGTGCAACCCTCCTGGATTACTGGACGGAGTCTATGGATTATTATGACAGGGCAGTCTTCTGGGTTAAAGTACTCGGCGACCTAAGCAGCGCTGACCAAACAATATACGTTTATTATGGCAACGGCAACGCCACGTCAACCAGCAATGGCACAAACACGTTTCTGTTCTTTGACGATTTCAGTGGTGATTTGAGCAAGTGGACGCAACGAAAGGGCACGTGGACTATTGAAAGCTCCAACTATCTTAAGACTCCGATGACAGATGAGGATCAAATAGTCACTGCTTCATTCACCATGCAAAATGGGAGAATCAGATATTACTTCAAGCAAGATTCTCCCATAACAGGAGTGAACCTCGCATCATTAGGATGTATGGCGAGGTCTCCAAGCGCCTCCACTCGTTACTTGTTTCAATGCGTGGACCAAGCTGTGAGAGATACTTGTGAAATCTGGAAATGGGTGGACGGTGTGAAGACAGGGCTAAATCACTCAGTTGTAAATGCTGGCGCAATTTGGCATACTGGGGAATTTTCGCTCTATGGAAGCGAATTAAAAAGCTATTTGGATGATTCGAATGAAGTGAAAGTAACAGATACAGCATTGACAGAAAATAGTTTTCTCGGTTTCCGATACGGAGGAATGGAAGGAAAATATTTTCTTATTGACTGGATTATTGTAGGCAAATACGTGAGCCCTGAACCAGCTCATGGCGATTGGGGCGGCGAGGAACCCGTATCAGTGACTGGGCTTTGATGTGGAAAGTGTGGGTATTTCCACCTGCTTTCTCCACAAAACGCCGAGTTCAAGCAACCTATCAGCTTCAAAGGCGTGTTCAGCTGGTTAAACTTTAAATCTCCACAAAAACATGACTAGTGCACATGCGAGCTGACTTAAAATGGCTTACGTTTTCAACATACCCTTCCGCAACAACACTAAGCTAAAGCGTGTCATGGATAAAGTTAAGGCTGACACGAAGCTGCACAGTTACTGGAAATGCTCAAACGTTATGGCGATTGACCGCATGGGCTACACGGACCACGGTCCCACACACGTTAAAATCGTCGCCAACCTAGCGCTGAAGCTATTACGCATTCTGGTGGACAAGCAAGTTACGCCCAGCATAGTGAAGAATTACGGCATGAGCAATGAAGACGCGGAAGTCGTGGTGGTTCTCGGCTCCATTTTTCACGATTTAGGCATGGTTGTCACCCGAACAGACCACGAAAAATACAGCGTGCTCTTAGCCTTAGAATTCATCGAACGATGTTTAACGCCAGTGTATCCTGAAGAGGAACGCGCAATAATGTGCTCTGAAGTGCTGCACGCCATCGTAGCACATGAACAGCCAAACAAGCCGTTAACAGTGGAAGCAGGCATAGTCACCATCGCTGACGCGTTGGACATGGAAGCTGGAAGAGCTAGGATTCCCTTTAAGGCGGGGAAAATTGATATTCACGCTGTTTCGGCGCTTTCCATCGAGAAAATTGAGGTAATAGAGAATGGAAAAAAGCCCGTTACAATCAAAATAACGATGTCGAACTCGGCAGGTGTCTTCCAAATAGACGAGTTGCTGAAGCCGAGAATTGAAAGTTCAGGTCTTCAAGAATACCTTCACGTTGTTGCAGAAATCACGGGCGAAAAGGAAAGCAAAATCATCGACAAATTCGAAATCTAACTTTACCCCCCATCTCTCCTGCAATTTTTCTCCTTTCTGCTTTAGCTGTCTGTAAGTAAGTGGCGTTCCATCAATTAGCAAAATTTTTGCGCGCGCCCAGTATGCTCTTTCTGCGTAGCAAGTTTTTTTAAAACAACAGGGTATATGCATTGCAAGAAAAAACGCGCTGATGGGCTGTTACTTCTAAAAAGAGGGAAAGGAGAAAAACCGCAAAAATGAGAAAAAGTACACTTAGCACATGCATGATAACAGCCCTTTTCTTTATCAGTTTGATTTTGGTAATTAACTCTCCAAACTGGAGAATAAAAGAAGCATCTGCTCAACCTACGCCTACCTTCACCTTAGTCTCTAATACTACAACACTGGATGCCAGCCAATTCATCCATATCACTGGGACTCTCTCTCTTCCGAAAACTGGAACAGTAAGGCTCTACTGGTCAATTAATGGAACAGGTCCCTATTCAAGTAATGAAGCTATAACTAACGGCGTGTTTGAACGCGACTTCGGATTCAGCAGTGGTCCCGGCACATGGCAACTTTACGTGTATTGGGCGGGGGATGCAACATCTAACCCAGCGACCTCCAATACGGTTACCATCACAGTGACACCGATTCCTTCTCCAACGCCTACGCCAACAGCAACGCCTACCCCTACACCAACACCTACTCCAATGCCTACACCTACCTCAACTGCCACACCAGCGCCTACTCCTACGTCAACGCCAACACCTGCACCGACAACGTCACCTACCCCTACGTCAGCCACACCGGCGCCTACCCCTACCTCTGCTTCAACACCAACTCCTGCGTCTACATCAACACCTACACCTACCACCGACCAACAAATGCCACCTACGCCGACACAATCCACACCCACGTCTACACCTTCGCAACCGCCCTCCCAACAGAATTCGCCTTCTTCAAATGCCTCACAAATCGAAACGAGCGTTTGGGTTCCCCCACCAACAAATGCTGTAGCCGCAACCACTGTTACAGCAGTCGCCGTTAGCGCGACTTCAGTGGCTGTCGCTGCCGCAGTTACGCCTGTTGGCGCCCCAACTGGCAGAGTGGTCAACGAAATTAGGAACCTTCTGCCCAAGTCCGTTAAGAAATGGTTAGCCACTTTTATGGCTTCAAAACGAAAATTAGCTGTGGACGAAAAGACAGGTTCGCCTTTCGTTCCCAAGAAACCAGAAGTAATAGCTTACTGCATTTCTATTGCATTGTTAGCGTTTTCTTTTTCCTACGTCAAAGTGGAGAACCTGTCTGAAATACTAGTGGTTCTTCCGACAATCTTGGCGACAAGTATTCTTGTGGAATTTGTGAAAACTTTTGCTTTGTTAGTCTATGCGAGAAGTCGAGGTGTTTGGACCGAGCACAAGCTGTGGTATCTTGGCCTCGCTACCTTTGTGGTCACAACTTTCGCGTTCAGGGTACCTTTTTCTTCTCCAACTCGCAGCGTGTATTATGCACCAAAATTCACGAAGCGCATGGGTGCGATTCTATCTTCTGCCGCAATTCTTATTTCGTTAGCCTTCGCTGGTCTCTTCTTGGTTCTTCTCATAAGCGGTTTCACCATGATAGGCAGCACGGGCTTGGCAATGTGCATAATCAACGCTTTCTTCGACACATTCCCAATAGCGCCAATGAAGGGCAAAACACTTTTTGACTACAGTAAACTATTATGGGCAGTCCTGTTCATTGTGACCTTGTTTTTATACGGCGCTTGGCTGCTCCTGCTGTAGTCACGTGGCTGTTCCATAAACGTCGATTTGCACCGTTACATCTGTTGCGGCAACGGTTGATCTGGCATCCACCAGTATAGCCCAAATCACGTTCTGCGAGGGATACAACCTTAACAGGTCATAGTCGTTCAGCCATATGGTTTCGCTACCGCTGAAGGTTTTCTCGATGCTTCCTGAAACCGTGTTATCCAACAGTTCCAAGCGGAATCTAACCGTGACGGTTTCGCCGTACGCTAAGCTGCCTTTCACTTGGATTCTCGGCTTGAAGCTTGAAATTGTAAGCGGACGAGCATGAATGCTTTTTGCTGCGCCGTACTGGTTGCTTAAGCCCACTTCGATAGGCACGTTTTCCATGCTGAAGAGGCTGCCTAACCCAGAAATCCACTTGTTAGACGGATTATAGATTCTAGCGGACCAGTTACCTAGAAAGCTTACTCCTCCAACAAGAGTTGGCGGCGTCACCGAGTTTTTACCTAACACTATGGCGTAGAGCTTTTCAGGCGTGTCTGCGAATGACTCGAAGACTACGCTGGAAATCAACGTTTGAAACATTGACCCGTCAACTAAAAGCCCAGTTTGGTTGCTTTGTCCGTACTCGCCCATCCATAATCTTGAGTTCAGCAGTTGGCTGTCCGAGTATTCCGCGTCCTGCTCAACGTTTATGCCCACTGAATTGTCTACTAGGTTGAAGAAGCAGCGGCTGATTTCTGTGCTGGCGTAAGAGCCTGTCGCGTTGGCTGTCGGCGTTCTGAACGCTATAGCTTCGGCGGAGCCTATGAAGTGAACGTTGTCAATTTTTGTTCCCTCACTCCAAGTATCCGTGTTTACAAGCTCCAGTGCGGTGGAGCAGTTCTCAAAAATCATGTTAGACACAGTTGTCCCGAACGAGTTTTCGATTCTAACCGTTGCATTGACTATGTTTAGGCCGGAGATAAGGTTGAACTGTGATACGGTGTAGTTGTCGCCGCGTATTACGATTTTGTTGCCGTTTCCGATTATGGTTGCGCCGTCGCTGACAATCCGCGCGTTCCGCTTGTTAACCACTTGCACATCGCTGGTTAACGTGTAATTACCCATTTTTATGTAAACAAGCGTGCCTTTGGCTACGGCTTGGCTTATCACCTGCGCTGCAGTGTCCGACGCGAAATCAACAACGCCGCTGCTTTGGTTCTTTGCTTTGTACAGGTTTCCGTCTTGGAAAATTACGTAGCCGTATATGGAGTCATCCGCGGTGTAGTCTCTCTGCAGCGTGTCAAGCTTCTCTTGGAGCACGCGGTTGCTGTCGGCTATTAGCCACAGGTTGAAGACGGAGAGAAAAAGGGCAACAGCGCAAATTACTGCGCACACGCGCTTGGAGAGAGTTAATTTCATCTTAGCTTCTTCCCAGCTTAACCTCTGAAGGATGCCGTGAAACTAGATGTAGGCGGTGATTTGTTAAAAAGCTTGTTATTATGTTGCGTTGGCGGTTGCGCTTTAAAGTTTGACTATTTGTGCGTGGGGTATGCCTTCGATGTTCAGCACGGCTTCAGGGTGCACGTAGCCTTTTGCAATGGCTTTCTCCACGCAGTTTTTGCCCACCATGTTCACTATCGTTGAGTTCTCAATCATGCCCACTGCTTCCTCAACAGAAACTTTGCCGCCGTTGTAAAACTCGTCTTTTACGTGGAAAACGATTTTTCCCTGCCGTAGCGTTTTGCCCAGCAGTTCGCAGTCGCAGATGGCTAAAAGCACGTTTCTGCCAACTTTTTTGAGGTTAACGTACACTTCCAACTTGCGCGCGCTCACAACTGCTTCACAGACGACCTTGCACCACACGCTTTACACACTAGGAA
>CAZYUQ010000059.1:0-9322 GCA_964650565.1 uncultured Candidatus Bathyarchaeia archaeon
CCCATGTTGGATGATTTCAATTTGGTCACGTGGAACATCGTACGCCATAAGCATCTGTGTGGCAGTGTTGGTCATAGTTACTATTTTTGAGCTGTGCTTTGCGATTTGTTTCAAGACTGTTTGAGCCTTAGTATCAAAACTACGAGACAACGTGTGGAGAGTGGAAACCACCGGCTTCTGGAGCTTCTCCAAAAAAAAGTTGATGTATTCTCCCCACTCCCCTCCAAAGAGACCAAACTCGTGTTGCAGATTAACCAAATCGGCTTCGGACGAATTGATGCAGTCAGCAGCTTCAGCATAATCCTCAGGAAAGTCTCTTCTAATTTGACATTTGACAAATCTGTTATAATTGTAGATAGTCTCCCTTTCATTCATCGCAACAACCAGAGGGTTCCTAAAAATGGCAAGTTTGTTTGTAGCGACAACCAAGTTCTTTGCGAAAGTCGCTATCCCACATTCTCGCGGAGGATAGCTGCTTACGTACGCGATCTTATTCATCCCAACATCATCCAATGAATTGCTATTTCTATGTCATAAACACTTCTATA
The DNA here is from genome assembly GCA_964650565.1 of uncultured Candidatus Bathyarchaeia archaeon. Lineage (GTDB taxonomy): Archaea > Thermoproteota > Bathyarchaeia > Bathyarchaeales > Bathycorpusculaceae > JAOZHU01. The sequence continues at coordinate 549 of CAZYUQ010000059.1, forward strand.
ATTCTGGAAAAGAAGAAAAACAACAATTCGTCTAACAAATTCACGTTATGAACTCATTGCTAAAACTCAGTATAAAGGCGGCGAATCTGCCATTAATGGCCTACGGTTTTGAGTGAATCTGCCAGAAAGACACATTAATATTCTTGAGAACACGTAAATAAAGCACCAAAAAAGCAACCACAGTCAGTCAAATTGTGGCCGAGGTGAGGTATCTTCACTTCGAACGGGTCACGTTTTCAAAATCGCTCGTAATCCACTCTTTTCAAGCGTTCTCTTCTAAAATACTTGGTAAGAGGGAAAAACTGGTTCTATGTTAAGCCGTTATCCATGTTCTCTTAAGACGAAACGAGGTTAAGACTATTGGTTAAGTCAGTTGTCGGGGAATTGCCCAGTAACTGTCAACGTCGCCTTTCACCCATTTGCCTCCTATACTCGTAACAACATCGTTAATGTCATTCCATTCAGTTTTCAAGAATTGAATTGGCTTCACTATAACGTACTCGTCTTTTACTGTGAAGCTTAGCAGTTTGCGCTGTTCTGAGGTGAACTCTTTTTCAACGTCGCTTGTGTCTTGGTTTGATTGAATCCGCAATTCTTTCAGGGGCTGAATTTCAGGTTCAGGGCTTGTCCTAGGCTGAGGCTGATTTCTTGAGTTGGTCGCAGGTTGAGGTTTTTGCGAGTTCGGCACAAGCGTTACGTTGAATTCTGGTGCGTAGACAACGTCGAATTCTGGGATTGGGTATGATTCTGGGACGTCTTGAAATTCGTCGCTTCTTATTACAGCGGTTACTTGTTTGGAAAATAAGTCGTATTTTATGTCTAGAAGTTCAGTGTCGTCTGGGAGGTTGGAGGCAAAAGAGTTTGTTTTTCCTTGGAGTATTTTCATGAGGAATTCGGGACGGAGTTTTATAATTCTCATTTTCATAAAGTAACCACTTGAGTTTCCTTTTACTAAGGGAGGGTATTCAATATGCGTATTTATCTTTTTTCAATAACGGTCAATGATGAAATGAGTTGGCTGAAGTCTAAGATATGCTTAGAAGCATAAAAAACGTTAAGGATACGCTGAAACTGTTAAGGATAGAATTATATGTTGAATGTTTTATTATGAAGTGTCTTGTGCGGGTCCGTGGCGCAGCACGGATAGCGCGTCAGCCTTCTAAGCTGAAAGTCCTGGGTTCAAATCCCAGCGGACCCGCCATTTCGCCAAAAAGCTGAATATAGAAACAGTTATTTTGTTGTTTTGGGTTTATGCGTGTATTTCGGGCGTGAATTTTGATGAAAAGGAAGGATTATCTTCAGAATCCCGTGGAGCACATGAAAATTGGCGGAACGTTGACTGTGGATGGGTTGGTGCGGCAGTTTAGTAATTCGGGTTCTTTTGGTGCGGGGCGTTTGGCGGCGGCTTGTGATATTTATGAGAAGATGGTGCGGGATGAGGGGTGCACGGTGTTTTTGGCTTTGTCGGGTGCTGTGGTTCCAGCGGGGATGCGTGCGGTTGTTGCGGATTTGATTCGTGCGCGGCTTGTTGACGTGGTGGTTTGTACTGGCGCGAGTATGGTTCATGATGCTATAGAGGCGCTGGGTGGGCGTCATTATAAGGGTAGTTGGGTTATGGATGATCATGAGTTGTATAAGTATCATATTTTCAGGATTTACGATGTTTTGGTTCCTGAGGAGGATTATGTGCGGTTGGATTATAAGTTGGCTGAGATGTACCGTGAGATTGCTGTTGAGTGGAAGGGTGAGGGGCTTTCTTCGAATGAGTTTGCGTGGGAGTTGGGTAAGCGTCTTAAGGATTCGGATTCGATTTTGCGTGCTGCGTATGAGGCGGAAGTGCCCATTTTCATGCCCGCGGTTCGTGATTCCGAGTTTGGTTATGTTCATTGGTTGCATGCTTCTCAGGAGAATCAGCGGGATGTGTTGCGGGTTGACGCGTTTAAGGATGTGCCGCTTATCTGTGAAATCTGCGGTGAGTCGCCTAGGAATGGGATGGTGGTTATTGGTGGGGGTGTACCGCGGAACACGGTGCAGTCTGCGGCGATAGCGTCTAAGAAGGGTATGGATTACGCGGTGGTGATAACCATGGATAGGCCTGAAACTGGGGGTTTGTCGGGTTCTACGTTGAGGGAGACTGTGAGTTGGGGGAAAGTGAAGAAGAGTGCGGATAAAATGATGGTTATCGGTGATGCTATGATGGTTTTCCCAGTGATTGTGGCTTCGGTTGTTGAGCGGTTAGGCGCGAATTTTCGGCGTGTGCCGTATCTTAAACGCGTAAAACATGCAGGACAAGGGAGAAAAGTGCAATGACTGGCGAAGGCAAGGTTGAGAAGTTTTGTGGGAATTGCAGTAGTCATAATCCTTATCGGTATCCTGATTTGATGTTTTGTTCAACACGCTACGCTCAAAATAAGAATCCGATTGTGGAGACTTTGTGGTGTTGCGACGAGTGGAGCAGGGTTAACCAAGAATGTTACTGTGTTAGGGAAGCGTTGAAGGCAAAGTCGCAGCGATAAAGTGGAGCTGGCTTGGGTGGGCGTGTACTAGTGCTTGGTGCAGTCTGTAGCCCCCTTTTATATAGTTGCTTTATATAGTTCTGCTGGCTGCTTTGCGCGGGTAGACCCCCTATAGGTTTCTGCATAGAACTGCTATTAGGCTCCAAATATGAACGGGTTTCAGGTTGTTGGCAAAGGCTAAAATGCATGTTGGCGGCACTGACTATTGATGTCGTATGGTTTCTGTTGTGGACGTGATTAAGAAGCGGCGGAGCGTCAGGAAGTATGCTCCCCGAAAAGTTGAGGGCAAGGTTCTGCGTGAGGTTTTGGAGGCAGCGCGGTGGGCGCCTTCAGCGCATAATGCTCAGCCGTGGCGGTTCATTGTCTTAACTGACGACAGCTTGAAGCAGGAGTTGGCTGAGGCTATGGCGGACGCTTGGAAATTGGACATGACTAAAGATGGTGTGCCTGTTGATTTAGGTGTAACTGCGGTTGCGGCTTCTGTTGAGCGGTTCGCACGTGCGCCTGTGCTTGTAGTTGCTTGTTTAGCCATGAAGGATATGTTTACGTACGCGGATGAGGGGAGGCAAAAATGTGAGCGTGATTTGGCTGTGCAGAGTTTAGGTGCAGCGGTGCAAAACATGCTTTTGGCGGCGCAGGCTAAGGGTTTGGGTGCTTGCTGGTTCTGTGCGCCAATTTTCTGTAAAGAACCAGTTCAGCAAGCGCTGAAGTTGCCTGTGGATGTTGAGTCGCAAGCGTTGATTACGCTGGGTTATCCAGCGGAAAAGCCAAATGTGCCTTCTAGGAAACCGCTTGAAGCCTATGCCCATCGGGATTGCTGGGGTGGCAAGCTCTAAAAAGAAAAACTGCAGACTATAGTGGTTTAGGGACGTGTTCTTTGCTTATTATTGATTCCACCGTGAGGTTGAGCACGATTTCTGCGATGTCGCTTGCGTATTCCGCGGTTCGCCTTACGCTCTCGATGATTAATCTCAGGTTTGCCGCTTCGTCAATGCCGATTTTTTGGGAGGCGGTTACTGCTTCTTTTTCCAGCACTGCGACATCCGCGGTTTTCTCGATTATGCTCTCGGCAAGGTTGAAGTCCTGTTTCAAGAGCGCGTCGATGGCTGTTTCGAACATTGCCATTGCTACTCCGCTCATTTCTTCAATTTTCTTTATGACTGTGCTACTTAATTGCTGTTTTAGGGGTAGAACGTTTTCTGCTATGCTGACGGCGTGGTCTGCTGTTCTTTCCACGGATTTCGTTACTAAGCGGTAGCCTAGGCAGGCTCTGGCGTTGGTTAAGCCTATTTCCTTGATTATCCGCGGGTTCTGCACAGCGGTTTTCAGTTGGCGGATTATGTAAAGCGTAAACCTGTCCACTTCATTGTCTGTGGTTACGACGCTTTGAGCTAAGGGGTAATCAAGTGTTTTCAGCGCGGTTATGGCGTCTTTGTGCATTGACGCGGTTATGATACCCATTCTTCTGAGGGCGCTTTGAATGGAAAGCTCTGGGTAGCTTAACAAGACCTGTAAGGTTAGTTCTGAAGGCGTGTCAGTGACTATTTCGGTTCCAACAAGCATGTGGCGTGCAAAGTTTTTGATGTCATTTCTCTGCTGGGTCGATAGCTGCTGTTGTTTTTCGGCTTTTATGCGGATGAAACTGTAACCTACTAGATAAGCGGAAATAACCTTTCTGATTACCGCGTTGGCGTTGTCTTTGGGCGAGATTTTAATTAACGCCTCTTCTGTAGTTTGTTCTATTGCCTTGTTGGGTGGTGTGATTAGTAATGTGCCGCCTTCGTCTTCGCGTAGTCTTATCACACTTCCTTTTTTGATGTGGTTTTGGTCAATCCATCTTTTTGGTAGTGATATTATGTAGGTGGAGCCACCTGTGAACTGGACTTTTCTTGTTTCTTCGGTTTGCCTGGGCTGCAATCTAAATAACCCTCTATATCTGAGAGGACTGGCTATTAATAAATGTGTTATCTATATAGATTATAGAGACAATTATAGCCTATTGATACTATTGCGGGAAACAATATAACAAAACTCGGCTTCTTCAATCCTGAAAAACATACGGAGAAATATAAAGAATGAATAGAAAAGAAACTGGAATTTCAACAACAATCGCCGTTATCGGCATGATCTTCCTGCTAATAGTCGGCTTCGCCGCAGGCTACTACCTCAACATGTCTGCTGCACCTTCAGGCGGAAGCTCAGAAGACAGCGCTTGGCGGACACAAAGCATAACGCTTGCTGGCTCAACAACCGTTTTACCCATAGCTAACGCTTCAGCCGTAGCCTTCATGAACCAATACACGGGGACTACCGTCACAGTCTCCGGCGGAGGCTCAGGTGTAGGCTACAGCAACATACTCGACGACGTAGTCGACATCGGAATGGCTTCTAGGGAACCGAAACAAACCGAAATAGATAACGCAAAAAGCAAAGGAAGAGCCCTGCTGATGCACCCAATAGCCTTAGACGCCGTTTGCGTGGTTGTCAACCCCTCAGTCGTGGCAGGCGACAAAGAACTCAGCCTCACACTGCAGGAAGTTGGAAAAATCTTCACAGGCGAGTACACTTACTGGGATGAAGTAGCCTCAGGATTACCGCACGAAGAAATTTTCGTGGTCGTGCGCGAGCCTGGCTCAGGCACTAGAGGCACTTTTGAAGAATTCACAATGGACCCGTGGGACTACGAAGTCACAACTGGGGCAAACACGCGGAGCAGCAACCCTGAAGTAGTTACCGCAGTAAGTGGAACGCAATATTCAATAGGTTACGTTGGCTTCGGCTTCTTAAACTCAGACATGTACACCGTGCCCATATACTCTGACAGTCAAGGCGCAGATGTCGCTCCAACCACCGATAGCATCGCAAGCCGCACGTACCCAATGGCACGTTACCTGTTTCTGGTAACGAATAAACAGCCAGAAAGCGGCTCCTTAACTGACAGGTTCATTGACTTCATCTTAAGCCCCGACGGCCAAGCAATCGTAGAGCAGAAAGGATTCCTGAAACTCCCAGAGTACCCTAGTTAAGGTGTTGCTTGCAGTGAAGAAAGCAACAATACAAAAAACAATTTCCCGCATTTTTTTGCGCATAAAAGACCAGCCCATCGAGGCAGTGTTATTCCTCTGTGCCTCGTTTTCCATAATAATCCTGTCACTCATGCTCATATTCGTAGCCAAAGAAGGCGCCTACGCCTTCTCAAGATTCGGCTTAGACTTCATAATCGGACAAGTATGGGACACAAACGCCAACCTGTACGGAGCCTTCCCACTCATATACAGCTCACTACTGGTTGCACTAGGCGCCTTGGCAATTGCAATTCCGCTGGGAATCGGCACATCAATATTCATCGCTGAAGTCCTACCCTTCTCCTTCAGAGACCCCATAAAAGCCATAATAGAACTTCTCGCTTCAATCCCCTCAGTCATCTACGGCTTCATCGGCATACTCTTTCTAGCACCAGTAATCGCATCAATCTTCGGCATAGTCTCAGGCGCCACCGCCCTAACAGCATCAATAATACTGGCGATAATGTCCGTGCCAACAATAGTCGGCGTTGCAGGCGAAATAATCGCCGCAGTCCCCAAAGACTACAAAGAAGCGTCACTAGCATTAGGCGCAACCAAATGGCAAACCATACGCAATGTGGTTCTGCCCATCTCAAAATCAGGCATGCTGGCAAGCGTCATGCTGGGCTTCGGAAGAGCAGTCGGCGAAACCGTAGCAGTGCTGATGGTAGCGGGCAACGTAGCAAGAATCCCCGTGCCCTTCTACAACATTTTAGCGCCAGTCTACCCTATCACCGCAGTAATAGCCATGCAGATGGGCGAAGCAGCCGTGGGCAGCTTAGAATACAGCGCCCTGTTCGGTTTAGGCTTAATCCTGTTCATCTTTACGTTCATAGTTAACACAATAGCAGACTTCGTCGTGAAAAGAGAACGCAAAACTGGAGGCGGCAAAAAGTGACCGCGAAAACCAAAGAAACCATATTCTTCGTCGCCCTAGGCGTCCCCGCAGTCATCTGCCTACTCGCGTTCTTCTGGATTCTATACATTCTCTCATCAGGCATAGGCACACTGAACCTAGCGATGCTGACCACAGGCGCACTTCAAGGCGGACTATTCGAAATGATAATGGGCACAATATACCTTCTACTCGGCGCAGCTGGAGTCGCAGGACCAATAGGCGTCTTAGCCGCAGTTTACCTCGTAGAATACGCGCCCAGCGGCAGGATAACTCACATAATTGACCAAGCCATAAACAACCTCGCAGGCGTACCCTCCATAGTAATAGGCTTATTCGGCTACACATTCTTCAGCCGCCAACTCGGCTTCGGCGTATCCCTCGCAGCAGGCTGGCTAACCCTATCGCTGATGATGCTACCCATAGTCATAAGAGGCACCGAAGAAGCACTAAAGATGGTTCCCCCCTCCTTCAAAGAAGCAGCACTGGCGTTGGGAACAACAAAGTGGCGAGCCATAAGCGCCACCAGCATCCCCGCCGCCGCCCCTGGCATAGTTACAAGCGTGATTTTGGGCATTGCCCGCGTTGCAGGCGAAACCGCCGCAATACTGTTCACAAGCTGCGTGCTCATAACCAGAGGCTTACCGAAATCGCCTTTCGAGCCAGTTATGGCTTTAGCTTATAACCTCTTCGTCCAAATCGTAGCGCTCGGCGAGCCTGCGCAAAGAGTTTTCGGCACTGCGTTAGTGCTGTTCCTAATAGTCGCCGTCTTCGCAATCGTCGCAATCATACTCAGAACGTATTACAGGAGAAAACAACCATGGCTAAGGTAGAAATAAAAAAGTTAAACGTGTGGTTCAAAGAAAAACACGTCCTGCAAGACGTAAGCTTGACTATGAACGAACGCGCCGTCACCGCCATCATGGGGCCCTCAGGCTGCGGAAAAACCACGCTGATTCGCTCACTTAACCGAATGAACGACATCATCAGTGGAAGCCGCACCACAGGCGCAGTGTACTTTGACGGACAAAACATCTACGACGAAGACATAAACGTCTACGAAGTAAGAAGAAAAGTCGGCATGGTCTTCCAACGGCCAAACCCATTTCCGAAATCCATCTTCGAAAACGTCGCCTTCGGACCGAAAATCCACAAAATAGCCAGCGGCCAGAAACTTGCAGAAATCGTGGAGAACAGCCTCAAAGGCGCCGCCCTGTGGGACGAGGTCAAAGACAGGCTAAACGACAGCGCCTTCAGCCTTTCAGGCGGACAGCAGCAGAGGCTGTGTATTGCGCGAGCGTTGGCAGTGGAGCCTGAGGTTATACTTATGGATGAGCCGTGTAGCGCTTTGGACCCGACGGCAACAGCGAAAGTTGAATCACTCATCAGGGAGCTTAGCGAAAGGTACACTGTTATAATTGTGACGCATAATTTGCAGCAGGCTGCGCGGGTTTCTGACTTCACAGCGTTTATGTACGTGGGGCAGCTTGTAGAATACGGCGAAACGACAAGCGTGTTTGGGAACCCGAAAAGCGAGTTAACAGAAAAATACATAACAGGAAAATTTGGTTAAGGTGAAAGAAAATGAGTAGACTCTTAGATTCAGGCTTGGAACAGTTGACCGTGATGGTTTACAGAATGGGCGAAGTCGCTGAGAAAGCACTGGGCATATCCTTCAGAGGCTTCATCAAGGGAAAAGACGTAACTGAAGAAGTACACGACATCTCCGAGGTCCTAGTCGCCATGACTATGGAAATCGAAGACAAAGCCTTCGCGTTAATCGTGAAGTACCAGCCAGTCGCATCTGACCTGCGGATAATCAACTCCTACATGAAAATCGCCTACGACTTCGAACGCTACGGCAGATACGCATGGGACATATCTCTCACCCACAAGAAACTCAGCAGCCTAGACAACTGCGCGCTCTCATGGGCATCAATGGAGCAGCTAGTAGAAAAAGTCGCCGAAATGGTCAACAAAAGCATACGAGCCCTGAAAGACCACGACGTAGAACTGGCGAAAACGCTGGCAAAAACTGAACAGGAAGTGGACAAAATCTTCTTCACGTACATCGACCAGCTGGCAGCTTCACCCACAGAAACAAAATGCGCAATGTGCAACCTGCTGGTGGCACGTTACCTGGAGCGCATCGCTGACCACACAACGTACGTCGGCGAATCCATAGTTTACATTGCTACGGGAGAGAAAATAAGTCTCAGGTAACTACGCAACAGCAAGGCAAGCGCTTACGACCGCACCATCACAAGAAGCATTTTGAATTTTTTCACTGCTTTCAAC
>CAZYUQ010000060.1:0-9221 GCA_964650565.1 uncultured Candidatus Bathyarchaeia archaeon
TTTTCGCGGTGCAGTGGCATCCTGAAGCTTCGCCAGGACCCTACGACACAGGTTTTCTTTTCGACACGTTCGCAAAGTTGATGGAGGCTGCGTAAAAATGCCCAAGTTTGATTGGATACACAAGGTGCTAGTTCTTGGTAGTGGCGCCATTAAAATCGGGGAAGCAGCCGAGTTTGATTATTCTGGAAGCCAATGCCTCAAGGCTTTGATGGAAGAGGGTATTGAAACTGTTTTGATAAACCCCAACATAGCCACCATTCAAACTGACCCTCGGTTATCGGGGAAGGTGTATTTGCTTCCGGTGACGCCTGAGTTCGTGGAAAAGGTAATTGACAAAGAAAGACCCGATGGCATCCTGTTAAGCTTCGGAGGGCAAACCGCACTAAACTGCGGTGTGGAACTTGCAAAATCTGGCGTCTACGAAAAATACAACGTGAAAGTGCTGGGAACACCGATTGACGCGATAGAGGACACAGGCAACAGGGAACGTTTTCGGCAGGCGATGATTAAAGCAGGTGTTCCGCCGTTAAGAAGCAAATCAGCAACGACGGTGCGGGAAGCACTTGACGTCGCCAGCGAAATCGGCTATCCAGTGATAGTTAGAGTTGCGTATACTCTGGGAGGCAGAGGCGCAGGCGTAGCGTATAACGCTTGGGAGTTAAGAGAAATAGTTACACGTGGCTTAGCGCAGAGCAGAATAACTCAGGTGCTTGTGGAGGAGTATGTGGGTCACTGGAAAGAAGTTGAGTACGAAGTCATGCGTGATTACTCGGATAACTGCTTGACGGTCTGCAACATGGAGAACCTTGACCCGATGGGTGTTCACACGGGCGACTCAATCGTTGTTGCGCCTTCGCAGACGTTGACGAACCGCGAGTATCACCTCATCAGGTCCGCGTCAATAGATGCCATACGGAGTTTAGGCATAGTCGGCGAATGCAACATTCAGTGGGCTTTGCATCCGACGTCAGAGGAGTTCCGCGTTATCGAGGTTAACTCGCGTATGTCCCGAAGCTCGGCGTTGGCAAGCAAAGTTACAGGTTACCCGCTGGCGTACATAGCCACAAAGTTGTCAGTGGGCTACACGCTGCCAGAGTTGATAAACAAGGTTACAGAAGTTACCACTGCATGTTTTGAGCCTGCGTTGGATTATATTACAGTGAAGATTCCGCGGTGGGACCTGCAGAAGTTCAAGAATGCAGACCGCCACATTGGTCCTCAGATGCGTTCAGTGGGCGAAGTAATGTCTATTGGTCGCTGCCTTGAGGAAGCGTTGCAGAAGGCGGTGCGCATGTGCGACACGGGCAAAGTGGGGCTTGTCTGCAACCCAGAAGATTCAGAAGCTGAATCGGTGGAGAAAATTAAGGATGCAGTGGCGAATCCGACTGACGAGCGGCTTTTCAAGATAGTTAAAGCCTTGAAAATGGGCATTTCCATTGACGAGATTTACCAGTTGAGCGGTGTTGACCCGTTTTTCCTGTATAAAATCCAGAACGTCATCAACATGGAAGAGAAACTGCGTGCGTTGCAGTTCAAAGACAGCACGACACCGGAGATTATTCGTGAAGCAAAACGCATCGGCTTTTCTGATGAGCAAATAGCCGCGTGCACTGGTGTCAAAGAGGTTGAGGTGCGGCAGTTCAGGAAAACCGCAGGTGTAGTTCCAGTCGTGAAGCAGATAGATACGCTTGCGGCGGAGTGGCCAGCCAGAACCAACTATCTCTACTTGACTTACGGCGGCGACGAGGATGACGTAGACTTTGCCAGTGACAAAAGCAAGGTTATGGTGTTGGGCGCTGGCGTGTTCAGGATAGGCTCAAGCGTGGAGTTCGACTGGTGCGGCGTCAACACGATTTGGGCCTTGAAGAAAAACGGCGTTCAAGAAGCCATAATGGTCAACTACAACCCTGAAACCGTCTCAACGGACTATGATGTTTCAGACAAGCTGTATTTTGAGGAGTTATCCACTGAGAGAATCTTGGATATTTACGAGAAAGAAAACCCGTTAGGCATCATAGCCAGTGTCGGCGGTCAGATTCCGAATAATTTAGCAATGAAGTTGGCAACTGCTGGCGTGAAGTTGCTTGGCACAGCAGCGGAAGACATTGATGCGGCTGAGGACAGGTCAAAGTTCAGTGCGCTGCTGGATAAGCTTGGGGTTCCGCAGCCAGAATGGAGCAAACTCACATCAATAAGCGCTGCAAAACGGTTCGCGGAGAAGATTGGTTACCCCGTTATTGTGCGTCCAAGTTATGTTCTGTCTGGTTCTGCGATGCGTGTGGCGTATAATGAGACGATGCTGGAGAACTTTCTAAAGTTGGCGGCGAAGGTTTCCCGTGATCAGCCAGTGGTGATTTCCAAGTTTGTGGATAAGGCAAAGGAGGTTGAGGTGGACGGGGTTTCTGACGGGGAAACCTGCGTGATTGGCTCTATAATGGAGCATGTGGAGAACGCTGGGGTTCACAGTGGCGACGCGACGATGAGTATTCCGCCTCAAACGCTTTCGCTTGATGTTCAGAAGAAGATTGAGGATTGCACGCAGAGAATTGTTAGTGCCCTGAAAATTAAGGGTCCATATAACATCCAGTACCTTGTGAAGGACGGCGTGGTTCACGTTATTGAGTGTAACTTGCGGGCTTCGCGGTCTATGCCTTTCGTGAGCAAGACTCGCGGTTTGAACCTTATTGAGTTGGCTACGTTGGCGATGCTGGGCAAAAAATTCAAGGAGCTGCAAACGTGTGGTTTGCCGCCTATTGGGCACGTTGGCGTTAAAGTACCGCAGTTCAGTTTTATGCGTTTAAGCGGTGCAGACCCAGTTTTAGGCGTTGAAATGCTCAGCACAGGCGAAGTGGCGTGTTTAGGCGAGAATTTCGCGGATGCTTTCTCGAAGGCGCTGCAGTCTGCAGAGTTCCGAATTCCACCCAAAGGCGGTTCAGTGCTCATAACTGTGGGCGGGGAAGAGCCGAAGAGGAGGGTTGTGCCTTTGGCGAAGGCTTTTGAGGAGATGGGCTTCAAGATTTACGCTACGGAGCACACGGCTGAAGCGTTGCGTGCAGCGGGAATAAGCGCAGTGACAGTTCTTTGCAAGGTGAAGGAAGCTGATTCGAACCCGAATATTCTGGATTATCTGCAGGAGCGCAAAATCGATTTGGTCATAAACGTGCCGATGGGGAACAAGCGGAAGAGTTACTCGGATGTTTTAACAGACGGGTACATCATTCGAAGACAAGCTGTGGAGTTCAACGTGCCTGTGATTACGAACCTTGAGTTGGCTTCTGCTCTTGTTAAGGTTTTGCAGCAGAAAGAGCACGAGGATGGCACGATTCGCTCTTTGAACGAGTACATGGATAAGCTGCCGTGGAAACTCTGGTAAACCTGCTGTTTTCACCTTATCCCCCTCCTATAAATAAGAATACTTGTGCTTGGTGAGCGCGGCGGTAGAGGCAAACCCGCGTAATTCTTGGTTCTAAACCATTATCTGTGCGGGAGCAAGGCTTGAAATGGCAAAAACGGCGTTTAAACAGAAGCTGATTAGTGAGTACTGTTCCGAAACGCTTTTATTTTGGAAGCTCAGTCCTTTCTGCAAGGTCGAAGCTACAATGAATAATTCAATGCTCAACAGAGAAAACTCCTCAGCGCAGTTCGGCAGCTTCGGCTATTGGTTTTATTACTATTATTTTTGATTAGCCCAGAGCTTGAACAATTTTTTCGGGTTGAAGTTCTGGGCGCAGGAGGATTTTGTTAAATGGTAACTACAAATTGTCACAGAAAAATTGTAGTTAAATTCGGCGGCTCCAGCCTAGCCGATCACGAACGGCTACTGAAAGCGGTTGTCGCCGTGGTTAACGAGGCAAAAAAAGGCGCATGCGTCGCTGTGGTGGTTTCAGCAATGGGAAAAACCACCGACGTGCTCATGAACACCGCGAAAAACACTTCCAACGGCAAACTGGAAAAACGCGACTTAGACGACATACTCTCCATGGGCGAAAGAACAAGCGTGCGCATCTTCGCCGCCGCACTGCGAACCAACGGCGTGGAATCCCGCTACTTCGACCCACTGGATGACGACTGGCCAATAATCACCGACGAAGCCTTCTCCAACGCAAACCCGCTCCTAAACGAGTGCAAACAACGCATAAGCGAACACGTGCTGCCCGTCATAGAAAAAGGCACCGTGCCCGTCATTGCGGGTTTCGTGGGCAGAACCTTAGACGGCAAAATAACCACTCTCGGACGCGGAGGAAGCGACACCACAGCTTTCATACTCGCTGAAGCCTTAGGCGCAGACGAAGTCGTGCTGGTTACTGACGCGGACGGCATAATGTCCGGCGACCCAAAAGTTGTCGCTGACCCGCGAAGACTCCAAGAAATCAACGTCAACATGCTTGTGGGCTTGTCTGATTCAGGCGCCAAGTTCATCCACGCTAAAGCCTTGAAGTACAAGCCGCAAGGCATCAACGTGCGGGTGATTAACCACGCACACGGAGACTTAACCAAGGAAGGCACCATAATCACAGGTGTTTTGGCAACGGAGTTAGGCGTGAACATTGCTTATCCTTCGCAGGTGGCTGAGATAACCGTGTTGGGGAATCACTTGTCGGAAAACCCGCGTATAGTGCAGGAGATAATGGAAAAAGCCAAGGCTCAAGCGAGTGTGGTGGGCATGAGCATGAACACGAACTCGGCTATACTTTATGTTTCCCAAGAGAAAACCATGGACGCGCTTTTCAACGAGGCGCACGAAACCGTGCTGAGCCACGCGGAAGCCTTAGCCATGGCTGTGAAGAAGGAGTTGGCGTTCCTGAAAATCAGCGGCGTCGGCTTAGAAGAAACGCATGGCATAATCGGGAAAATCTCTGAAACCCTCCGCGTCAACAGCATAAACATTTCAGGCATACTCACAATCGCGTCCAGCATCCTCCTCTTCATAGACTGGAACCAAAAAGAAACCGCGTTACAACTCATCAAAAACGCCCTAAGGAACCCCCAATCATAAACATCACAGTAATAATGGAAAACAAAAAATAATGAAGAAGGAACAAAAAACATGAACCAAGGAAAAACCCGAAGACTAAAACGAATCCTCAAAGAAGACAACCGCACCGTCATGGTGCCCATGGACCACGGCGTCACCATAGGCCCCATCAACGGAATAAGCAACATGCAAAAAATAATCAACCAACTACTAGCAGGCGGAGTCGACGCAATCGTAGTGCACAAAGGCATAGCCAACCGCGTCGACACAGGTAACACTGGACTCATCGTACAACTCTCAGCCATATCCAACCTGACACCAAACTTCAACAACAAAGTCCAAGTCTGCACCGTGACTGAGGCTGTCCGCATAGGCGCAGACGCAGTTTCAGTACACGTCAACGTAGGCGCCCAAGACGAAGACAAAATGCTCACCACACTCGGCAAAGTCGCCGACGAATGCGACGTCTATGGTATGCCCCTGCTGGCAATGATGTACCCGCGAGGACCAAAAATCCCAAATGAACATGCTGCCGACGTGGTGGCGCACGCAGCCCGCTTAGGCGCAGAACTAGGCGCAGACATAATTAAAACCAACTACACAGGCAACATCGAAACATTCAAAACCGTAGTGAAAGGCTGCCCCGTTCCCATTGTAATCGCAGGCGGACCCAAATGCAAAACAACGCAAGAGTTCCTGCAGACAGCACATGATTCAGTAAAAGCTGGAAGCGCTGGCTTCTCCATCGGGCGGAACGTGTTCCAGCATGGGAACCCCGCGTTGATGGTGAAAGCTTTAGCGGCTATCGTCCATGACGGCGCCACAGTTGAGCAAGCACTAAAAATTCTAGGCGAGTTGTAATGAAGGAACTCTGGCTTGAAATAGCTCAATCTGCTTCGCCCGCTGAAAGAGAGAACTTGCGGAAACTCGCCACTGAACTCTGCGACGCCACCGTTGAAGCCACACATGCACACAGTCGCTTAGGCGCATGTACCATAAGCGTGTTGAACAGCTTTGACGAAGATAGAATCGCTAAGCTGAAAAGTGCCAACCAAAAAGTCGCCCTGCGAATAAGCATAAAAGGCAAAGAAACCGAAAACACAGCAGTCAAAGCCGCGGAGCTCGGCGTCGACTACGTTATCATCAACTGCCTAGACTGGCGCGTCATCCCATTGGAAAACCTCATAGCGAGAGTCAGCGGCAAAAGTAAACTCATCGCCGAAGTCGCAAACGCTGCAGACGCGCAACTCGTTTTAGAAGCGCTGGAACTGGGCACTGATGGCATTTTGCTGAAAACCGCAGACCCAAACGAGCTTACGAAAACCGCTGCCATAGCAAAGAAGCAAGCGCCAAAACTCAAATTAGCCACAGCAAAAGTCACCGCTGTGAAGCCAATTGACACTGGCGCACGGGTTTGCGTGGACACCTGTGACCTCATGACCACAGGCGAAGGAATGCTAATCGGCTGCCAATCCGCAGGACTGTTTCTGGTCGAAGCTGAAGTGCACGAAAACCCGTACGTGCAAGCTAGACCTTTCAGGGTGAACGCTGGCGCCTCATCCAACTACGCGTTAGCTTCGTTGCAGAATACGCGTTACCTGTCAGAACTGAAAGCTGGCGACGAAGTTCTCGTAGTCGACCGCGAAGGCAAGGTGCGTCGTACGAACGTGGGCAGGTCGAAAATCGAGTTCAGGCCATTGCTGCTTGTGGAGGCTGAGGCGGAAGGCGCTAAAGTGAAGGTGATTCTTCAGAACGCTGAGACCATTCGACTCGTAACCGTTGGCGGTTCAAAGCCAGTGACGGAGCTGAAAGCTGGCGATGAAGTGTTGGTGCATTTGGCTGTGAGAGGCGGCAGGCACTTCGGCGTATCCGTGGCTGACGAAAGGGTGATAGAGCGGTGAAGCCGCGAATCTGCGTGTCGATTCTTCCGAAAACTGTAGCTGAAGCTCTGCGTTTGATTGAGCAGGCAGAAGAGGCGCATGCAGATTTCATCGAAGTCAGACTGGACAGCTTCAAGGAGCACGTTGCGCTGGCGGATGTGGCGGCTCATGGAAAAACGCTGAAAATCGCCACGTGCAAGCTGCAAAGTTGCCACGGCAAGTTCTCTGGAACCGAAACCGAACAGCAGCAGCTCTTGCTTAGCGCGGCGAAGAGCGGCTTCGCGTACGTGGATATCGAATTGTCCCATCCAAAGTTGAGTGAAACCGTTACTGAATTGAAGCAGTTAGGTGTTAAGCCGATTGTTTCTTTCCACGATTTTGCCGAAACGCCAGCTACTGCAGAACTGAACAGCATTTTAGAAAGGGAGCTTACCAGCGGAGCCGACACCTGCAAAATCATCACAACCGCCAACTCCATTGAAGATAACTTGACGGTTTTAAATTTCACGTCAGCCGCTTCTGGCAAGGCGAAGCTTGTGTGTTTCGCCATGGGCGAGGCAGGCAAAGTCTCACGGCTGTTGTCGCCGCTGTTCGGCGGCTACTTCACTTTCGCCTCGCTTGAACGCGGAAACGAAACTGCTACGGGGCAATTGACTATTCAGGAAATGAAGGCTGCTTACGAAGTTTTGGGGTTGAAGTGAAACTATGGTGATTTCGGGAAAAACACAGTTGTGCGGCGTAATCGGCGACCCTATAGCGCACAGTTTAAGCCCTGTCATTCACAACGCGGCGTTTAAGCATTTGAAGCTTGACTTCGTCTTCTTAGCCTTCAAAGTCAACGCTGCGGGGTTGGAGAATGCGATGCGTGGCATGCGTGGCTTGGGCGTTCGCGGGTTAAACGTGACTATGCCCCTCAAAACCGCTGTTATCAAGCATTTAGACGAGGCAGACTCGACTGTACGGTTTCTCGGTTCAACCAACACCATCCTCAACGACGCAGGCAAACTTTCAGGCTTCAGCACAGACGGCGTCGGCGCGTTGAATGCACTGCGGGAAAACGGTGCAGACCCTGCGGGGAAAAAGGTGCTTTTGCTGGGGGCAGGCGGCGCGGCGAAAGCCATAGCACACACGCTTGCCCAAGAAGCTGAGGAGCTTTGCATTTTGAACAGGGTGCCTGAAAAAGCAGCAGTATTGGCGCACGCGTTGCGTCGCATGTTTGACAAGAAAATCATGGGCAACGTCCTTTCACCAACCACTGTAGAGAAAAACTTGCAGAGTGCGGACATACTGGTTAACGCTACTTCGGTGGGCATGCACCCGCAGGTCAACCAGAGCTTGGTGGAGCCTCAATGGCTAAAACCCGACTTAACCGTCATGGACATAGTTTACAACCCAGCGGAAACAAAACTTGCAAAAGACGCCAAAGCAGCAGGCGCCCACATGATCAGCGGCGTCGAAATGCTGCTGTATCAAGGAGCGGCGTCTTTCAAAATCTGGACGGGACAAGCGGCACCCGTTGAAGTCATGCGAACCGCCGCGTTAAACAAGCTCAATGCAGGTGCAACGGCGTGAACGGCAAAGCGCAAGCAGTAGCTCACGGAGCCGCAACAATCGTAAACGCGATTGCACTGGGCAAGGGCGCTGCCTTCGGCGTAGACCTCTCCACAAAAGCCGAAGTCACATTAACCAATGAACCCGAAGTCATCAAGGGCGAAATTACCTCAGACCCAACCGAAAACACCGCCCTAATCGAAAAGACTATAATGCGCGTTTTCCAGCGATTCAAAGTTGAAAAACGATTCGGCGCCAAAGTCCAAACATGGTCAGACATTCCAATCGCCCGAGGCTTAAAAAGCAGCAGCGTAGCGGCAAACGCAGTTGCATTAGCCACGGTTGCAGCGTTAGGCGAGACGCTTGACGATTTAGCTGTTGTCAAGCTCGGCGTGGAAGCTGCTTTCGACGCGAAAGTCACGGTAACAGGCGCTTTTGACGACGCCTGTGCCTCTTACTTCGGGGGCGCCGTGATCACCGACAACACAAAGAACAAAATCGTTAAACGTCTGGAGTTGCCTGAAGGCTTGGCGGTTCTGTTCCATGTGCCCTCCAGAAAAGCGTACACCGGCGATGCAGATGTGGATAGGCTGAGGCGTATTAAGCCGATGGTTAAAATTGCCTACAAGGAAGCTTTGAAGGGCAACTTCTGGGATGCGCTGTCGCTTAACGGCTTAGTTTACTCTGTGGCTTTGGGCTGTGACGCTTCCGTTGCTGTGGACGCGTTGGCCGCTGGCGCAGTGGCTGCTGGCTTATGCGGTAAGGGTCCAGCGGTAACCGCGGTGGTGGCTGACGACAAAGTGGACGCTCTAAAG
>CAZYUQ010000061.1:0-9091 GCA_964650565.1 uncultured Candidatus Bathyarchaeia archaeon
TTCAGCGCCAAGTTGGTTTCGTCGACGGCGCTTAAGACTTGAGGTTGGTCGGAAATTGGATCGTAGCGAAGAGCAGTATAAGTTGTTACTACTGTCGCCATTATTACCACTAGTACCAACAGAGCCGCTACTATGTAGAATTGGCCCTTATTGTTCAAGCTCCAGTGCCTCCTGCTATTCCAAGCTGCAAAACAGCAAGTCTCGACGTTCCGTAGATGGTATATTCGGGAAAACCATACAGACTCGGATGATAGAAGGAGAGAATGGCTAGTGTAGTGATTCGTATATCTGCTGACCTCGTCAAGCCTATTGGGATGAATTTTCCACTTACTTCTACGCTGGAAGTATTATGAATAAAGACAGATCCTGCGAGCCATGTTCCGCCCGACTCTTTCGGGTCAAAAACATGAAATACTGCAGTAAGATTGTATGTGCTTTGAATTGTTGAAGGCACAGCCCTTGTCGCCGTTTGGCTGGAGTATGGATAAACACCATAATAGTTTGTGTAATAACTTGCGTTTGAAGAAAGGCTTACGATAAAAGGCCCCCCGGTTATCCATGCAGTATTTTGGACGTAAGTTTGATTGTTCAGTCCCAATAAGAAAGAATTGAGACCTGCAGCGCCAACACATTCCATTCCATAAATGCCCCAATCATTCTGATCGGATATGAAATTTACCGTATTTGACACATAGTAGAATGGGTAACCGACTATACTAGCCCAAGTCCAGTTGTACTGATGCACTTTTTGCCCTAAGAAATGGCAGTAGCGGGCATACGAGTCTTGAGAATAAGGCGAGCCGCAATAAGCTGTCGGAATCGGGGCTGCCTCTCCACAGGTGTTAATAATAGCAGCGCCTTGGATATTTTCACCCTCTAATGGTGTTCCGCCAAGTATCTGTCCAAGCTCAGCAGTATTTTGCACCATTATCGTCTTTATAAAGTAAGGCGACAACATCTTGTACAAGTCTGCCGCTAAACTTTGAGCCGTATAACCTGTAATCCACCAACCATTTGCGTCGCTGCAATTCAGTATGTACAATGTCCCGCCGTCGCCCTGCTCACCAATTTTTTCGGGAGTCACATTGAAAGTCACGTTAGAAGACGCCAGGGAGTACTGTGAAGAATCCGAAGCCACACCCAAGTTTTCCGCGTTTGACACGGATTTCAAGGGAGCGTAGAGCCCATTTCCGCTGGCATTACTATTTACATCGTATATGGTTAGATTGTAAATTACGTCTGCTGGCAGCATCGCAGAGAGTGCGACCTCTACATTGCTCCAAGTCGTGTCGTTATCAATATCGAAAGCAGCTTCGCTCAGGGCATGGTCAGAGTCCAGCGTCTGCAAAGTCGTCAAAGCCAATCTTCTGAGGTTAAGCGGAGCCACTTGCCGCGGCGAAGGCAAAACGGCGAAATCAAAGACTACTGTGAACGCCACTAACAAGATGGCAATCACTATCAGTACCTCTATTGTTCGCATCATTAGACGTTCACCTGAAATCCGCTTAAACTCCAAACCGAGAGCTTCGCCTGATACGCAATTCCATTTATCATGACTTGCCGCAAATCAACAGCCACCCAATCCATGTTGTTCGGATTGCCTCCGAATGTAATCGGAAAAGCTAGACCACTCAGCCCCCAAGGCATCACGACAATGCCTGTATCTTGAGCGCTCGTACTGTAGCTAACAACGAGAATTCCAGTGCTGTGAGTTCCTATAGTAAGCGTGTCGTAAGCGAGTTCCGGTTCCTGACCAGAATTAAGCAGTCCCACCGCGTTTTCAGTATAATTGGCTGGCATTGGACGAAACTTGAAATCTTCCGCGAGAATGATAAACGTGGCGTTATAATGAATGGCGGCGTCGGAATCGCCTTCTTCAGTCACGTCCCAGCTATGGGCGAGAATCGCAGTCGCATTCTCGATACTGCTGACTAATGGAATGACGTAGCTTGTATCATAGAGAACCTGACTGTAGTAGCCCATCCCGACTAAACCCGACTGGTGAGCGCAAGCGACCAGAGCAAAAGATGTGGTGTTGCCGTCAACTCCTGCAAAACTCAGTGAAGCGTTGCCTGCGCTGTCTGTTACCGTAGAACTGTTACTGATCGCGTATTCAGGATAGTTGCCTTCCTCTTTGCCGTCTACCGTAATTAGACAACAATCGACATTTGTGTTTGCCAAGGGGAATCCTGGGCCAGTCACTTCTATTGAGAAGGTTAATGGATTTTGCAGCTGAGGTGATATTGTGATAGTGACTATGGGAGTCAAGGTAAGGCTAAACCCATAAGACCCGTTTATGCCCAATAGACTGGATACTGTTGAATAGTTTAATGCTTGGCTATAAGGGACTAAAACTGATTGCCCAAAACCCATGCTTATGTTACTGTAAGATTGCCCAGTCATCGTATAGTTCACCATTGTTCCCGTTGAGGAACGTAACCGCATGAGTGAAAAGGGGCTGAGCTGATACTGAGTAAAGCCTGCGTCTTGCAATCCAAAACCTGCAGGAGCATCGTCTGTTTGTCCCCATTGGGAGGGAATCCCCGGGCTTAACAATATGTTGTCAAGGAGGTCGCTACATTTGGAAGCAACTGCGTTGTTGTGCTGGTAAGTCACTCCAGTCTGAATTATCTGAACAAACAGTCCTATGAAGAGCATCATCGCAGATAGGAAAAGGACAAGTGAAACGATGTGGTCAATATCTATTCCAGTCATATTTTATTCTGTCCATTACCCAAAGTACATCAGGATTGTACCGTTTGACTGTTTTTCAGCTGTTATACATGCTGATTGGGAGTTACTTTGAAACGTTGAATTCTGCCATTGCATGTTTCCTCCGAAAGTTGCTAAGACTGAGGTTGAAACGTCGACACCCACGTATTCGAGAGTGATTTCCAGAATTCTACTGCCGTTGGGGTCGTCACTGCCTGTTCGTAGAGTTGCGTTCCCAGTGTAATAGTAATTCTCTATGTACAGAGGAAGATCCAGTTGGTAAGTTACTGTTCCAGCAGTGATAGAGTCGTGATTTACGGAAAAGTAAAGCTGTTCCATAGAGCTTGAGAGGTGATTAGCTGCTTCTTGAATCGCTATCGTCCTGCGTGATTCTACAGAAACGTCCATGAGTAGCGAGGCAACGTAAGGAAAGACTATAATTTGAATGATTAATACTGGAACCATGATCATATATCCGATAGTGACTTGCGCCATCTTCATTCCTCCATGCTTTAAGCAAGTCCCTGTGAAACGATTACTCTGCCAATGTAGAACTCAACCACGGAAGGTGGATCCAACGACATGGTTTCCACAAGTCCGTCGAATTTGAAAAAGTCCTCGCCAAAGCCCGATGGAAAGCTAACAGTAATCTCCACTTGGTCTATATCTTTTCGTATTACCTTTGTGACTCCGCCTCCAACCATCGTGATAGACTGAGTCAACTGCGGGTTTTCACTTGAACGTTCCAGAGTTGGCAAAAAGAATTTGTAATAAGATGAAGTTGATTGAGTGGGGCTATCTATCGAAGAGTTCAAGACTCTAGTTGAGGGAACAGCCGCTACTCTTAGGTAACTTTCGTCGTTTGTAGGTAGTAGCTCGTGGACGAACACGTGGCTAACTGTGGCTGTTGGGCCTTCTTGCAGGAAAGGGCCATTCTGGTCTGTTGGTACTGTTGTGCCATTCTGGTATGTTAGTGTTGTTGGTAAGAGGCGTTCAAAGTAGTGGTTAGCCAAGTTGTGCGCGGTTAGGGGCATGTTGAACAGCATCATGCCTGTGGTTATGTTGGATAATACAGGTTCCCATTCACCTGTCGCGTTGGAATGCATTCGCACGGAGTAATTTAGTGCTAAGGTCTGAAGCCTGACGTGCCCAAATTTACTATAGTAGGTAACCGTTTGTGTTCGACCAACTGTCCAAGCTACATTATCAATTTGAAGACCTGTTGTGAGCATAAACTGCTTAGAGGCAACAAATTCGTTCTCAGCCAAGCTTGAGTTTAAAATGCTGTTGGCGGTAGCTAATGTAATAAGTACCGTGACTAGGATTGTCGTGGTTACTATGACGGTTGAAATCACGACACTTACGCCACGCTTATTTTTGATTACGCTACTGATTTTGCGCCTTGCTATGTGATGTCTCATTGATTACGTCTCCTAGAATCCCATGGTTAGTACACTTGAGAATAATCCCATTAAGACTACAATGATTAACCCGATTGCTACCAAGAATACTCCGTGTTTGAAGCCTGAGGAGGCTTGGCCAGTGCCTATTTTGCCTGTGACCATTCCAGTTAGGAATGATTGCAGTATCAGCGGGGGCACTATGAGGGTTATTAAGTCGGTATAGGGCATGCTTTGACCACTGCTGAGTGACCCCATCATGGAACCCATGAATCCGAGGAATATTATATTTGAGAAGAGTAGTATGGCTGTGCCTACATAGGGCATTAAGACGAGGGGTTTGAGCATGGCTTTTCTTTCCTTTTCGATTGAGGAAAGTTTCTCACTGAAGTTGGTGAGGGTTTCGAGTGATTCGGGGGTTCCTCCACCTACTTCTATAGCGTCTACTAAGACATACATGTTGATGAGTCCCATCCAAGATTTGATCTTGGCTCGGAATGTTTGGTAGATCACTTTGAAGGGTTCTCCCCAGCGGATTTGACGTGAGGCTATGGACAAGTTATTTGTGAATGCACCGTAATTTCTGCCTGCTAAGTTTTCGAAACATTTTTCTGGTGAGGCGCCTGTTTTGCGTGCTTCAGTGAGGTCTCTTAGGAAGTTGGTTATGTCGTGTTCGATGTTTTTGCCTCTTTTAGAGTAGTGGTTGTGTGCGTAGGCTGCGGGTATTGTCCATGCAAGTAGGGCTATTGAGAGGCCTATGGCTGCTTCGTAGCCTTGTTGAAGTCCAATAAGTGTTCTGAGTGATATTATGAATTCTTCAAATGGTCCTGAGAAGGGCAATCCCAGCCCGTTCATTGCGAACGGCGTGAACATGGTGAGCAAGAGAAAGATCAGGACTGGTGAGGTAGCGGCTAAGACTTTGTATGGTCCCCAGTCATTGACGGGTTCTTGGATTTGGTTTGAGTCAGCTAAGTAGATGAATGCTATTGCTATTATGGGAACACCGAGGTAGCCGTATAGTAAGAAGGTTTCTGGTGTGAAGCCGCCTGACCAGAAAGATGAGAATACTATTGAGACCATGAAGATTATGGTTAGGCTTAATGTGACAAGTATGCTTAGAGCGATATATGATTCCATGAGTGCTGCGGCGCGGTCTCCGAAGTTTCTGACTTTGTTTGCTAAGTCATTGAACATGGTTTCGGTTCGCATTAGGAGATAGTGTATTACATCTCCGCCTGTTCTGAGTGCTGACGCGTAACCTAATATTAAATCTCTATACTCCTTTGAAGGAAGGTTCTGTGCTGAGTTTTCCATAGCTGTGACTGGGTCTAAACCTTTTATTTCAACGTCAACTTCGATTTCCCTTACTGCTTTGGCGAGGTTAGGCATTAGTTCGGAGTGGGATAACCTTCTCAGGCTATCGTATGGTGATAATCCGCCTGTTGCCATTGTGGTAATGTATGTTCCAGCAAAGGGGACTTCTATATCTAGTTTTGCGGCGCGGTCATGAGCTTTAATTTTTGGTAAGAGTGCGCCAATTGGTATAACCAAAAGTGGCGCAAGTAAAATTGGTATAACCAAAAGTGGTGAAGGTAAAATTTGATAAAGCACTGTTAGGACTGCTACTGGGATAAGAGCAACAAGAATAATAAGGAACACAAGACCAATTAGTGAGTAATATGCATCTGGATAAGTTTTTATCGCAGCTACTTCTAGGGTTTGATCCAGTTTGAATCTCCTGAATAGTTTAGCAAAAGCGTTACCCATCCAAGAAAAATGCCGGTAAGCAAATCCTGTCAGGGTGCCTTTTTGTTTTGGTTGCTTTGTCGGCTTTCCCAAGGCCTACTTACGCCTCCTTTTTTAGATTGGCTTTTTGTATTTTGGCGGTTTCTCCTTCAACGTAGTAGGTGGTGATGAATTTTGAAATTTCTACGTTCGTTCTTATGCCTTTTTCTCTTAAGTCATGGAGCAGTAGTGCACGGTGCGCTACTTCGCTTGTGATTTCTTTCTTTGTGAGGCCAAGTCTGGTGCCTATTTTTTGTAGTTGTTCGCTTTCTTCAAATGACGTTGTGAATGTGTCTTTTACTGGGTCCCATTTGCCTACTGTTTTATATTCGCCGTAGTCTATGACTTCTGATATTGAGGTGAGTCTTCGCCCGAAGGTCATGTTGCCTTTGGCGCTTGGAAGTTGAACCCGTTCGACCATGGCGGCTATGTTGATTAAGGGCACGTAGATTTTGGCTACGTTCATAGGTGGGCTTGTTAGCCGTTTAATGGCGTAGTCTATGCTGTCTGCGTGGAGTGTTGTTAGGCCGCCGTGGCCTGTTGCGAGGGCTTGGAATAGTACGAAGGCTTCTTCGCCTCTGATTTCGCCAACTACTATGTAGTCTGGTCTGTATCTGAGTGATGTTTTCACTAGGTCAAAGAGGGTGACTTCGCCGGTTTTTGCTGTGCCTAAGCCGTAGCTTTCGCGGCTGACTAGTTGGACCCAGTTATCGTGTGGGACGTTCATTTCTGGGATTTCTTCAACTGTGACGAGTTTCATTTGTGGTTTGACTAGGCTTGCCAATGCGTTCAGGGTGCTGGTTTTTCCTGCGCCTGTTCCGCCGATGACGGCTATGGTCATGCGGTTTTCTATGAGCATCCAGAGGTATGCGGCGATTTGGTCGTTTATGGTGCCCATTTCTACGAGGTCTACTATTGAGAAGGGTTCCTCTCGGAAGCGTCTGATTGTGAATGAACCGCCTTTGGGTGAAACTTCGCGTTTGAATGTTGCGGCCAGTCGATCTTTGCCTGGGAGCATGGCGTCAAGTATTGGGAAGGCTGTTGAGATGTGTTTGCTGCTTAGGTGAGTTAGTTTCACGATTAGGTTGTCGAGTGCGTTTTCGTCGATGAAAGTAAGGTTAGTGGGCATGGATTCGTATTTTCTGTGCCAAACGTAGACAGGGGTGTTCATGCCGTTGACGGATATGTCTTCGATCATGGGGTCTTTCATGATGACGTGGATGTGTCCAAAGCCTAGAAAGTCTCGGTGGAGGTAGTAGAGGATTCTTGCCCATGATTCAGGCGGGGGAATCATTGTGTCTTTCTTTTTCTTCAGCATTCCATATTTTTTTGCTAGTCTTTCAGCTTCGGTGTCGATGTGCTCAATTGGGTTTGTGCCTGGTTTTGGTGGTTCTAGTTCTCTGGTGATCATGCCTGAAAGTTTACGATGTATCAGGTTTTCTTCTGGAGTTAGTTTTACTTCGCTGATGAAGTATGCTTTGCCTCCGCCTAGTTCAGGCAGAGACATTATGTTTACCTTTGAATAGGGTAGTTGAACTACGTAGGTTTCTAACAGGCGGGCGTTTGATGGTGGTTCTTTAAAAATTACTTGAGGAGTTTCTGGCGGGGGAATCTTTTTTTTGAAGAATCTGCCCTGAGACTTGGAGCGGGATTTATCCTTCTGTTTCTGAGGTTTAGTTTTATTTTTTTCTGGCTTGGCAGATTTTTTTGTTTTTTCTTCTTTTTTAGGCTCAGGTTTGCTGCTGAGTTTTGAAGAAGTGGGTTGTGGCTTGGTCTTTTCCTCAGAGCCTGCATCTTTTTTTGGATTATCTTGATCTGCCAAGGTTATCGCTCACTCGTTAATTTGAAATTGTCTAAATTTTTAATTAAATAAAGAAAGGGGTGTTAGAGTGTTGCTGCAGCGTTTATGGTAGTATAAGTGCTTTTGGATAGTCTTTGCCGCCTGAGGTGTGCAGTGTGACTTCAACTGTCATGCCAGAGATCCACGGCGAACCAGAATCCTTAGTGGAACCAATTAAACTGATTATTGTACAGTTTGATTCTCCTGGATTCATCACGATTGTGGTTGCGTTACACCATGGTGCAAATAAAGCACCAGTAGAATTGTATGCAGCCGCGGGCTTTCCGTTGTAAAGTATCTGAGTGTCCGTAATCGTGGCTGTTGCTGATCCAGTGTTCTTCATATTGAGCGTTAGCGTGAAGTTTCCGTCGCTTTCTGTATCAGCGTATGCAGTTAAGAATTCTACTTTTTCGAATTTTGTGAATGAGCCGCCCAGTCCAAGGAGCCAGTATGCTACGGCAATGGACATGGTGATGGCGATGGCGACTATGATGATCGTTGCGATGACTGGACTAACTGCTTTAATGCATCGTCTTAAGCTTCTCATTTTTTGTATCTTTCCCTCCTGTTTGAATTACGGATATGTCATTGGAAAGACTAATTTAAGTATTATGACTTACTACACACTATTCCTCATATGTAAAACACAACTACAACAAATACGATAAAAACGCCCAAAACAACAGCTACAAGAACGTCAAAAAAGGAAATGTAGAACAGTTAAGCGTATTTACGCTCAAACTATGCCTAAACCTCAAGTTCAGCAAACAATTCAAGAAGAAGCTTCGCTACCTTCTCACCGAACTCCGTAATCAAATAATACTTCTTCAACGGGTCAATGCGTTCGCTCTTAGCTAAGCCCAAATCCTCAATCTCAATCATCCTCGACCTGAAAGTGCCATCACTCAACGTCAAATCATTCGCACGCATGAAATCCTTTGCTGCCTTCCATTTGCCGCGATTTATGTGTAACAGCAGAATGCAGTCGATAGCATGGTCCTTCTCAAGCATTGCTTTGATTGCAGAAAGCCTCGGGTCGGTTAGAATGTGTTTTACCTTCTCCTCTTCTCCACTCTTCTTCAACATTCACCAACTCACTATTTTTGTTCTGAATATAGCAAATGACCTTAATAGATTTAACCTATATTACGAAACGTGACTTATTACAAGTGAAAAAAGACTCCCACACCACAACAAAAACACCCAAAAACACCAACCGACACGAAAAGAAACGGCAACACCCCCAAACAACAGCCCAACCTGTCATATTTGGAGCCTATTAGAGGTTCTATGCAGAAACCTATAGGGGGTAGCTCCGTAGTGGCTGGAAAACACGCCAAAACCATGCACCTGC
>CAZYUQ010000062.1:0-9018 GCA_964650565.1 uncultured Candidatus Bathyarchaeia archaeon
CGTCTGTTCACTTCGCGTGTGTTTCTGCGTTCGCTGTATATTGGCGTGATTATTGCTGTTGGTGCCATGTACGGGTGCTTAAGCAGTTGGGTGGCTGGCGGTTGGCAGTGGGGAATGGCGTTGCCTGCTGACAGCTTGGTTTATGTTAAGGGTGTTACGATGACGTTTGCGGGTATTGTTGTGGCTCAGGTGGGCAACGTTCTCGCGTGCAGAACCAGCAAAGTTTCCATCTTCCGGACGAAGCTTTCAGCTAACAAGTGGATTGTCTGGGGCATTGTGGCGCAGCTGTCTATTTTGTCGATTATAGTTTATGTGCCGTTTATGCAGCAGTTTTTCGGCACGACTGCGCTTGGGGTTGCGGATTGGGCGTTTTTGGCGGCGTTGGCGGTGATAGTGGTTTTGGCTGAGGAAATCCGCAAGTTCTTCAGTCGCAGAGCATCTAAAACAGCTTGAGAACTCACGCTTAGCGAGACTATAGCCCCCTATTTAAAAGGTGATAAATGGGTTGTGTAGTTAGGCTTGTTGTTGGATTGAAATTTAATCAAAGATTAGTCGTAGAAATGATGTCCCGACAGCTGACTTCTCATAGAATACCCAATAAACACCTTTCCCACATCCCAAATTCACCCTAAAGCTTCACGTTTAGAAAGCCAAAATCGATAACCCCTAAGGAGAAGGGCGTTTAGAACCGCTTTGCCATATAAAGCAGCAACATGGGTTTCTGCCCGGGTGTGGTTTGAAAAGTTTTTATTTGCAGCGCAGTTATTCTACGGTTAATGTCTGGCAAAGAATTTTTCGCAAACCGTTATCGGCAGTTAGGCTGGGAACTTGAAGATGTTGAGCTGCGGCAGGCAATCAGGATAAACGTGTCGAACGTTAAGTGCAAGAACCTTGTAGAACGACTGCGTGTTGCGGGTGTTCAGCTTGAACGTGTGCCTTTTTTGGAAACGGGTTACTGGGTTTGCCGCTCCAAAGTTTCCGTGGGCGCTACTGCAGAGTACTTGCTGGGTTTGTATTCAATTCAAGAGGCTGCGGCGCAAATTCCAGCCACGCTGTTCACTGAGCTTAAGCACAAGACAGTGTTGGATGCGTGTGCTGCGCCAGGCGGGAAAACTGTGCAGTTAGCGGATTTGATGGGGAACACTGGCGCGATAGTGGCGTTGGATGTCCAGAAACGGCGTTTAGCTGCTTTGGCGAATCACTTGGAACGCTGCCGCGTTAGCAACACGGTGGCGTATCATCTTGACGCGAGACAGGCTTCACGGCTGAAATTGAAGTTTGCTAGGATTCTTTTGGATGCACCGTGCTCTGGAAACTTCGCTGCTGACCGCGCTTGGTTTAGGCGCAGAACTTTGCAGGATGTGGAGCGTAACGCGCAGTTACAGCGTGAGTTGTTAACCTCGGCTGCCGCCTGCCTCAGCGAGGAGGGGGAGCTTGTTTATTCAACTTGTTCGTTGGAGCCTGAAGAAAACGAGTTGAACATGGATTGGGCTGTGAAGCACTTGAGCTTGCAGATTGGAGAGGTGGACTGTCACGGTAAGAAGGGGTTGGTTGAGGTTTTTGGGAAGCGGTTAGATGCTTCGGTTGAACGTTGCAGGCGTATTTGGCCTGGGGAAACGCAGGGTTTTTTTGTGTGTAAACTCAAAAAGCGGGTGAGCAATCAATGAAAGTGCTGATGGATTTTGCACGTAAGGTGGGCGCTGATTTTGCTTTGAATGTGGACTTCACGGTGGAAAAGGCGGGGCGCTATTTTCTTTTGAACAAGAGACTGAAAGGGCTTGTTGGAAGGGATTTTTATTATGCTGGAGTCTACTTGGGGAAAGTTAAGAATGGAGTGTTCTTTCCAAGTTTCAACTTGTTGGCGATGCTTGCAAAGGGCAGAGCTAACAAGATTGTTGTTGATAGGAAAGCGGCGTGGCTGTTTATTTGCGGTAGAGACGTTTTCCGCAGGGGTGTACTGAGCATGCGGGGGTCGCGGCGAAAAGGTGACTACGTGCTGGTTATGAACGATTTTGGCGAGTGCTTGGGGTTTGGTAAAATACTGTGCAGTTTGGATGCAGATGTGCAGGGCGCTGAGGTTGTTGTAAAGAACGTTTCTGATGTTGGGGACTTTTTGCGTAGAGAAAAATAGCGGGTCATATGTAAAGGGAACTGCTTTAGCGCTTATTTTTTGTTGGGGGCAATATAAGGCCGCGGTCACAGTAATTCAATAATTTGAATATTTGTTGAACGTTTATTTACCAAAATAAGCGATAAGCTTATATATGTTTATGCAGAATGTGGTTTCCATAACACATGAAAATTAAACATTAAACTGGGATGGAGAAAAAATGAAAAACTTCAAAGACGCCATTTGGAAGGAGAACGTAACCAAAGTCGTCCAAGAAATACAAGAACAAGACATAAAATTTGTTAGACTACAATTCACAGACATAAACGGAATCATAAAGAATTTAGCCGTAAGCTCAAAAAACATCGAGAGCATGTTCGAAAACGGTCAACCCTTCGACGGTTCATCCATAACGGGCTACAGGCCCATCGAAGAATCAGACATGGTCCTGTTCCCAGACCCAACCACCTTCGCAGTGCTGCCATGGCGACCAAAAGAAAAATCCTCCTGCAGACTCATCTGCGACGTATACACGCCACAAAACAAACGCTTCGAAGGAGACCCACGATACATTCTTGAAAGGGCACTAGACAAAGCCGCCAAAGCAGGCTTCTCGTACGTCTGCGCGCCGGAACTGGAATTCTTCATGGTTAAAGAAAGCGAAAACGGAGGCTTGCCAACACCAATAGACTTGGCAGGCTACTTTGATTTCCATCCTGGCGACTTAACCGATGACATCAGGCGAGAAATCGCTGACACAGCCGAAGCCTTCGGCATCGAAATAGAAATCTCCCACCACGAAGTCGCTTTGGGACAAAACGAAATCGACTTCAAGTATGACGAGGCGTTAAAGACCGCTGACAGGGCAATTACCATGAAAATGTGCGGAAAAGTAGTCGCTGCACGAAACGGCTACGTAACCACGTACATGCCGAAACCATTCGCAGGCATAAACGGTTCAGGAATGCACACGCACCAGAGCCTATGGGACAAAGAAATGAAAAAAAACCTCTTCTACAGCGACAACGCAAAGAACGGGTACCTCTCAGACATCGCAAGATACTTCATCGGCGGACAACTAGCCCACGGCAGAAAAATGTGCGCAGTGCTCAACTCGTGGCCAAACAGCTTCAAACGCTTAGTCCCAGGATACGAAGCACCAGTGTACCTTGCTTGGGCACACAAAAACCGCTCACCACTCATCCGCGTACCAAACTTCGGCGGAAGAAAAAGCGCTGCCCGCTGCGAAATACGCTGCCCCGACGGCGCAGGAAATCCATACCTGCAGTTCGCTGTTCTACTTGCCACAGGCTTAGACGGCATCAAAAACCAGACAGACCCAGGCGACCCAGTAGAACTGAACGTTTACCACATGAGCTACGAAGAACGCAAAGAAAAAGGCATAGTTTCGCTTCCAGAATCACTGAAAGAAGCATTGGATGAGCTGGAAAGCAGTGAACTCATGCGCGAAACCCTCGGCGAAACCGCATTCGAGAACTTCCTAAGTGAAAAACGAAAAGAATGGGACCTGTACAGACTACAAGTAACCGAGTGGGAAGTTAACAGGTACATCAAAAGGCTCTAAACAGCCTTCAATCCTTTTTGTTCTCAACTTCTAATTTTCTCAACTAAACTGCTAATCGCAACAGTGGTTTGCTCCCGTTTCGCCAAGTCCTTCAAAACCACAGAGTTCTGCTGCAGTTCTTTTTCGCCTACAATCACCGCGTAGTCCACTTGCCGCTTATCCGCGTCTTCCAGCGCCTTAGCCATCTTCCGTCCCATAACCTCAAACTCAGCAGGTATCCCCGATGCCCTAAGCATCTGCGCAATCTCCAATGCTTCGCCCTTCAGTTCAGCCTTAACAGGAATCACCGCCACTCTCACGCCCTGTGCAGCTTTCTTGTCAGCCTGTTGCGTTTGCAACGCCAGAGCTATGCGGTCTAACCCGTGCGCCACGCCTGTCGCGGGCGTCGCTTCGCCCCCGAATGCTTCAATAAGTCTGTCGTATCTTCCGCCGCCGCCTAAAGCTATGTCCAACTCTGGGATGTACACTTCAAAAATCATGCCTGTGTAATACTCCAAGCCTCTGGCAAATGCTGGCTCCACCACGGCAATTTCACACCCGCTCTTAGCCAGCAACCTCAGGATTTCAAGCAAGTTCTCAGCGGCAGCCTCAGCTTCACTGTAGCCTTTTACATGGGCTTTCATTTTCTCTGCTGTCTCAAACACGCTACTGCCTTTCAACTCCAGCAGCCCCTCCAAGACTGCGCGACATTTCTCTGGCACGAGTGCGAAGGCTTCAGCGTACTCTTTCTTGTCCATGCGCTGCAAAATGACATTTTGGGTTTTGTCATCGACATTTTCTTGGTTGAGAATGCCCCTAAGCACGCCAATATGCCCCAGTTTGAAAGCGTAGTTTCTCAAGCCCAGAGTTTGCATTAGGTTATTCGTAAGCAGTATTGTTTCAGCGTCTGCTTCAGGCTTGCTTGAACCGATTATTTCAAAGTTTGACTGCCAAAACTCCCTGTAACGTCCCTGTTGAGGTTCGTCATATCTGTAAACGCTGCCTACGCTGAGAAGTCTTAAGGGCTTAGGCTCATTTTTCAAAGCAGTTGTGACTAACCGTGCGATTGAAGCGGTGAATTCTGGGCGTAACACTACTTTTCGGTCGCCGAGGTCTTTGAAGGTGAACATGCGCTGGCGGATTTCCTCGCCTGATTTAGCGTTTAAAAGCTCGTAGGGTTCAACTACTGGCGTGATGACTTCTTTGTAGCTGTAGAGCGTTGCGGTTTCTCGGGCTTTGGCGATCACGCTGTTCAGTGTTGCGGCTTCTTCAGGCAGTAAATCGCGCATCCCGCGGACAGTTTGGAAATTCGGCATTGCCTAACCTTCTGTTACTATTGGAGTTTGATAGTTAAAAAACTGTGCATTATCTTTTAAATTCTCTTATTGCTTCGAGGCGGGTTTGCGGGCTTCCACTTCCAAGCGCACCATATTCAAGTGGACAATTCCTTCGGCGTCGGCAGGGTGGTTTCTAATGTAACGGGCAACAATTTCTTTAACAAAGGCGCCTCTCTGCTCAATGGGTAATCTTTCGGTGTAAGGCAACCAAGTGGTTCTTATCCAGCCAGCTAACCCTTCAGCGCCATTAAGGTTCATGATTTTTGGCAGGAGTTCTACGCGCTTTGGTGCTAATCCTGCTTCAACCAGCAGTGCGCTATATTCCTCGGCGCCGCAGAATGCATAAGGAAACGTGAAGCCTTCAAAGAAGCGTTTCCACGGTGCCTCGGATAGCATGTTATCTAAGATGTCGAGTATAGCTTTGGCATTGCCTTTGCCGCCCATCTGCAACAAAAGTTGCCCGCCAACTTTCACACTTCTGTAGATGCCCGCTAGCACAGCAGACTGGTCAAGAATCCAATGTAACGCGGCGTTTGAGAATACCCGGTCAAACTTTTCGTGAAAAGTCAATGCGCGCGCATCCATTCGTTGAAAAGAAAGATTCGGATAAGCCTTCTGCGGAAAACTGCACTGCGCTAAACGAACCATGCCTTCGGAGTTGTCAATGCCTACGACGCAGCCTCGGGGTAAGCACTGCGCTATTGCCGCGGTGACTTTGCCGTCGCCGCAACCGATGTCCAGCAACGCTTCGTTTCCAGACAACTTAAGCTTTGGAATAAGCTCTTTTGCCCAAGCATACTGGCTTGCAGAGTTTTTAGCGTAGTCTTCTGCGTTCCACATGTACCGTTTCTGCTGCTCCACCATAAGCGCTTACCCCTTTTACAGTAGGATTATTTGAATGCCTACTGTGAGACGGAGTAGTAAACGATTTCGCCTCGGCGGTTCATAACAGCTAAAACCAGCTCTTTTTTCTGGCTCTGGCTCTGCATCATGGCGTTTGCCAAGTCAGGTATCGGCACAGGCGTGCCCTCTTGGACACTCATAAGCAAGTATGAAGCGGTGTCTTTGCCGTAGGCGCCTCGTTCATAAACGCGGAAGTCGATTCCTGAGCCGAAGCCTTCTCGGGCAACGTAGCCTCTGCTGCGTAAATCGCGGTAAACCAAATAGTTAACCCACGCGTTCGCGTTAACTTTCTCGTAGCTTTGGAGCAGGCTCTGAAAATCCAATGCTGCACCTTTTTCGTCGTTAACTTCCAGCAGGTCCTTGTCCAGCAGGTAAAGCGCCTCGTAGAAAGCAAGCGTGAACACGCCGTTTTCTGCTGTGCCGTAGCCGCGTTGGGAAAGCGCGTCAATGCTGCTTTGGTCGGTTATTTTTACGCCTTTTTCCGCAATCGCCCCTGCTGTTTTGAATTCTGAACCGTTCGGTGCCTCTTTGTTATCGCTCATGAGTTATCAACTATCTGCCCGTTTACTCTTTGAGCAGTTGACTAATTAACGTTGTTACTTGTGCTTCTGCAGCAAACACCACTCACAAGGAAGCATCATCCTTAAACTTGGCAAAATCCTTGCTGTAGTAAACGCCGCTCTCGCAGATTATAGCCGACACGTACGTCAACGGCGTCGCGTCAAACGCGGGATTAAGAACCCCTACGCCGCTTGCAGCAATTTGGCGACCGCCAAAATGCGTGACTTCGGCTGGGTTGCGCTCTTCAATTGTGACATCTGCGGCTTTGCGCTTCAAGTCGAAAGTGGATTTCGGCGCCGCAACGTAGAAAGGCACACCGTGCTCTTTAGCTAAAACTGCAACTGTGAAAGTGCCAATCTTGTTAAACACCGCATCCTGCACTATGCGGTCCGCGCCCACCACAACACGGTTCACCAAGCCTTTGCTCATGACGTAGCCAACCATGCTATCCGTGATCAGCGTTACGGGTATGCCGCCGCGTTTAAGCTCGTAAACCGTAAGCCTTGCACCCTGCAGCAACGGACGCGTCTCCGTGGCAATAACTTTGATTCGCTTCCCCTGCTCCACCGCCGCCCTTATCACGCCAAGCGCCGTGCCGTACTCAACAGTCGCCAACTCGCCCGCGTTGCAATGCGTCAAAACAACATCGCCGTCACGGAGAAGCTCAGCGCCATGCTTGCCCATCGCCCTGTTCGCTTCCGCATCCTCATCCGCAATCCGCTGAGCCTCCTGCACTACAAGCACCTTAAGCGCTTCCGCGTTTCCAGAAAAACCCTGCGCCTTGCTGAGTATCCTGTCCACAGCCCAAAAGAGGTTCACGGCAGTCGGTCTTGTGCGCTTAATGGTTTCACCTGCGCTTTCCAACTCAGCTAACAGCGCTGTTTTGCCAGTTGCTTTCGAGTGGTAAGCCGTTAAAGCCAACGCGAAAGCCGCTGATGCACCGAGCAGCGGTGCGCCTCTGACGCGCAGGTTTTTGATGGCTTCTGCCATCTGGTCGCAGGTTGTGATTTCTAAAGTTACTGTTTCTAGGGGAAGACGTGTTTGGTCTAGGGTGAAGACGGTTCCGTTGCGCCATTCTATTGTTCGCATTTAAGGAGCCTCGTTGATTGGTTAGTTTTCTTACGTAGAAGGCTCTGTTTAATATTTCGGAAGCAACAGCGAAAAAGCTGCGGCAGCTTAGGCTGCTTAGAGGGGCGATTTGAGGTAGGTAACAACTTCAACGGGGGCGCCGTTGCTGAACCGCAAGCGTTTCTTCCATTCGTCGCCGACAGCGATAAGCGAGAAAACCCCTGAAATTTCAGCGCGTGACTTTTTGACGAGGTTAACTAGCGCTTCTTGAGTTTCGCCGCTTTTAATCATGTCATCCACCACCAGCACGCTGTCGCGTTTCTTGACTGAGTCCTTCGGAATGAAAAGCGTGATAGTTACACCTGAGTCTTTTCCGAGGATGTAGGTTTCGTCTAGAAAGGCTTTGACGCCTACTTCCTTGTTCCGTTTAGCCACAACAAGGTTCACGCCGAGGGCGTTGGCAACCATCGTAGCTAAGGGTATGCCGTCGACGGCGGCGGTTAAGATTTTGGTCACGCGTTTTCCAGCAAAATTTGCGAGCGCGTAGTTTGCGGCTTGCTGGAGGATGTTGTAGTCGCCGACTATTTCCGTGTTGTCGAAGTAGCCTGTTTCATCGAAGCGTATTCTGTTTCGCAGTTCAGTTTCTAAACCAACGAGTTTCGTCAGCACCCGCCACAGCTGCTTGGCGCGCGTCGTGTTTGGCAACACGTGTCCTTTTGCGTAGCGGCTTAGCACCGTGACTGGCAAGCCTGTTTTGGAGGCTAACTCGCGGTATGTGATGTTTCGTTTATACTTTGCAGTTCTTAAAAGCTCGATTGTCATCAAGCGGAGTTTTAAATCTTCTGCGTGAGTGCTCACCCTATATCCCCTCTTATACACCGATAAGGCAAATACTAAAACATTTACTTTCTAATGCAGCTTGTCAATTTATATCTTCCGTTAAAAATCAAATTTGAATTCACCGTTCAACGCCTGTACAAACGTTGAACTGCAAAAAAGACAGCAACGTTACCAAGCAGCCTATTCTGCGCTGGGCATATCAAGGTTTTTTAAACTGGAACGCTGTTTTATCTGAGCGTGGAGCTACTATGCAGAAGACCCAGCGACTGTTCATCGCAGCGCTCTTCAGTTCAATAATCTTCGTGACAAACTTTTTCGTGCCGCCGCCCATCAGCTACCTGCTCATAGTAGTCCAAGCGGTCGTGCTGGCGTTGGCAACGTTTTTTGTGGGCAAAGCAGGCGCCACCTACGTCGGCTTAATAGGCGGCGTCCTATCCGCGCTGGCGCGCCCTGCCTTTGGACCAGTCACTTTCCTCTTCACGTTCCTCTATGGGCTGTTGGTGGACGCTTTCGCCTGGGCTTTCCAAGTCTCCTCAACAAAAGAAGGCGTGAACCGCAACAGGGTGATATTAGCCATGGCGTTCAGCACTGCAATAATCGGTTTCTCAAGCTACTACGTGACTGCTGTATACCTG
>CAZYUQ010000063.1:0-8989 GCA_964650565.1 uncultured Candidatus Bathyarchaeia archaeon
ACCTGACTCTCTGGGACGACAACATCGAAAAAGTAAACGAAGAAGACACCCTGCGCATAGAAAACGGCTACGTAACACTGTTCAAAGGCAACATGCGCCTCAACATCGGCAAATACGGAAAAATGGAGCCAGCAGCAGAACCACTCGAAGGCGAAGTTAACACTGAAAACAACGTATCCAACAAAACCTATGAGCAGCAGAGGCGACCCTACAGGGGCAGAGGCGGATTCGGCGGCGGTGGCTACGGCGGCAGAGGTCGAGGCGGCGGTTTCAGAGACCGCAGAGGCTCAGGCGGATACCGCGACAGGTCAAGGTCATATTAGCCTCAAAATAGACCAATCCCTTTTTTCGTTTTTTTATTTTAACCCTCAATTCAGCTAATCATTATGCAGCAGGCAGCCTGCGCGGATAGACCCCTATAGCGCGTCTATTACCATTGGCTGGAAAACACGTCAAAACCATGTTGTTTCCTTTATATAAGGGGGCTATAGCTTTTCCACGCATATCAGTTCATGCACTCCAGAAACTTCCAGCTACACTTCTTTCAGTATCTGACACACTTTGCACAAGCCCTGAGACGCAGGTTCCCCGCACTCAACACATTCCTCAAAACGGTCACTCTTGCCCACCTCACCTAAAGCAACGCGTATGCGCTCAACAGAATTGAAAATCGTGAATTTCGTGCCCGCATGCTTCTCCTCAATGCGATTCAGCATAACTCGGATATCATTCCGCAACGCTTCAGAAGCGTATGGACACGGCGTATTTTGAAACGGAATCTTCTTAACATAAGCGTACAACGCGCTTT
Source organism: uncultured Candidatus Bathyarchaeia archaeon (assembly GCA_964650565.1). GTDB lineage: Archaea > Thermoproteota > Bathyarchaeia > Bathyarchaeales > Bathycorpusculaceae > JAOZHU01. The sequence goes on from CAZYUQ010000063.1 coordinate 809, forward strand.
CTCTTTCTGGAATTTCACAGAACGGCTTAACCTTCTGCACAAACCGCTTATGCACATCATCCGTGACAGGCTTCTCCTTAGCCAAACGTGCAACATCACCGTGAAAAATGTTCAAAAGAATCGTCTGCGCCTCATCATCCAACGTGTGCGCCGTAGCAATCTTCGTCGCTTCAACTTCGCGTGCAGCCACATTAAGCGCTCTCCGCCGCAACACACCACAATAAGCGCAAGACGTCAACTCCTTCTCGCCTTTCCGCCGTTTCCGCGCAACAATCTCATCCAACGTAAAACCATACAAAGCCTTGAAAGAAACCACATGATGCGCCACACCAAGCTTCGCGCACTGGGCTTCCGCAATTTTCATGGCTTCATCCCTGTAACCCTTAATACCCTCATCAACCGTCACCGCCACAAGCGAAGCTTTAGGACGAACCCGCTCCATCCTAACCAGCACACTCAAAAGGCTTATACTGTCTTTTCCACCAGAAACCGCCACAGCAATTCTATCGTTAAACCTGAACATGTTGTACTTCGCAATGGTCGCTCGCACCTTCGTTTCAATAGACTCACCAAAGCACTTTTTGCACAAGCGTTCCCCAGAATACGGTCTATAAAAAAACGCTTCTCTGCGCTTGCACGCACTGCACACCGTAGCGTTTGTACCCATCCAGTTTCACGTCAGCACCTTTGTTGTTGGCGAATAACTAAATAAACCATACACCATAACTTTCAAGGAACGGATGATTCTGAATGGCTGCAAAACCAGAGAAACGCGCAGACTACCAAGAAGTAAGCTACACCAAAACACACTGGACATTGCTGCGCCATTACCGAGAAAAAGCCGCACAAACACTAACTGCACTGGAAAACTTTCACCTCCACGCAATAGCACACGGAAGCATCGCTAGAGGCGACGTAAACGCACGAAGCGCCATCGACATCTTCATCCCCGAACAACAATCATCCTTCCTTGTAGAAACCGCCCTAGAAAAAGCACGAATCCCCGTTAACGCGCGCTTGCTGGTTCAAGCCACACCAACCTACACAATGAAAGCGCACATCGAAATTGACGACAAAACAAGCGTTTCCTTCCCCCTAATGCGCATGCGTAAGGTGGAACGTGAATTCTACAAGTTCGGCGGCGAAATAACCGCTAAGCAGCTGAAAACAGGCGTTCGCGTGGCAGGAGTGGACAAACGACTGATGCTAATTGAACCCACCGAGAAAGGACACGTAGAAAGCAGCGTCATCAGCCGTGAAGAACATGTTGCCCGAATTTTGGGAATTTCCGCTGAAACTGTTCTAGATCGCGTTCACGCGTTGCTAAAGCGCGATGAAATTGGCAGAACAGGCGTTTTCATAAAAAAACAATTAGCTGCTGATGAAACCTTTGAACTAGCGTTGAAGAAGCTTGCTGATGATAATCCTGCTGTCCGCAGGAGAATAAAAAAGCGCTAAGTTACGAATAGTAGATTAGCTCTTTTTCTTCCAGCAGCTTCTGAATCTTGTCAACAGCCTCGTAAACTTGCTCTTCCTTCTTTGCGCCTACGCACACGAGTTTTCCAGCGGAGAAAATCAGGAAAACCACCTGCGGCTCAGCCATCCTGAAAACAGCGCCTGGAAACTGCTCTGGCTCATACATGACCCTGCTCAGCTTGTACACCAAGCTTTCCAAGTCGATTTCTCCGCCTAGCTCTGCGGAAGCAACAATATTCTGAATCATAACCACAGGCTTCTCTGTTATCTGAATTCCCTGACCTCTAAGCTCCCTCACCACCTTCTCCACGGCACTCCGCGATTCCTTCTCCGACTTCGCGCCAGTACAAACCATCTTGCCAGTTCCAAAAATCAAAGTAGCCGTTTTAGGCTTTTTCAGCCTGAAAACCAGCCCTGGAAACACACTGGGGTTATACTCGGTTTGAGGAAACTTTTCCACTATTTTCTGCAAGTCAATCCGCTGATTCAGAGACACTGAAGCCACAATGTTTTGAATACGAATTATCGGTTTTCCTTTGCTCATTTAAATTCCCATGTCTTGTCTATTTAAATGAACACGGAGTATATAACATCATCCCCTTATAAACCGCTGCACCATTGTACTTTCCCATTCTTTACCGTGAAAACAATTGTTTTCCAAGAAAAACTAAGCGTGAACCGCCTAATCATCTTCCCATTTAGTTATCAACGAACCCACAATGATAGAAACTACACCCATTATGCTTACAAGTATCGTGTTGAAAATTGCCTGCTCAGCCTGCCCGAAAATCATCGATGCTCTAAGGCCTTCACTCACATAGGTTAACGGTAGAACTGTAGCTATGGTTCGCAGGAACTCAGGCATCTGACTTAGTTCGAAGAATGTGCCTGAAAGGAACATCATAGGGAAGGTTATCACGTTTGCCGCTGCGTCTGCGCCATCTGGGTCTTTCACAAACCTTGCAATTATCATGCCTATGCCTGTAAACAGCAACGAAGCCATGGCCACCATCAGTAAAGAAACCGCGTCCACAGTGATTTTCATGTTAAACACAAACAAGCCCAACACAAGCATCACGACCATGCCCAGATACGACACGAGAATGTTGAATATCGTGCGGGAAAGAATCCACTCGTAACGCTTTAACGGCGTAGTCGCCAGCTTATGGAAAACGCCGTTCTCCTTGAATCTGGAGCTAATCGCGACAGCGCTGAATATGCTTGTCGTCATCGCAGTCATACCTATGACGCCTGGCATAAAAAAGTCGATGAAGCTGAAACGCTGCGGCGCAATGGTTATGTCTTCAACGGTCAAGTATGCAACGCCTTTGGAAAGCTCAAAGTTCATTCTTTCAACTATACCCATGACGATGCTCTGCACAATAGCTGATGATGTGGTGGATTGGTCGTAAACAAAAGTAACATTTGCACTTGAATTTCCATGCGTAAACAACGCAAGGTTAGCTGAATCATTGAAGCCCTCTGGAATAATTAGCAAGCTGCTCAACCGCTCTTCAAGTGCGTAGTCAGTGGCGTTAACGGAAATATCAACCATCTTTATGTTAAACGTGTCAGTGGCATTCAACGCGTTAATCAACGTTTCAGCCCAGTACGTTGCCTTGCCATCCACCGCATCTTGGTTTTGAATATACAGGTCATTTTTGATTGTGGACTGGCTGAATATGGCACCGAAAATAAGTATGAGCACGCAGGGAAACGCAAGCGTCCAGAAAATAGTGCTCTTGTTGCGCACGAAAGTTTTGAGGCATGCCTTCAGGTCCAGCAGTATGTGGTTCACTCGTTTTCCTCCTTGCCCAGTTCTTCGCCTGTAAGATTAAGAAACACATCCTCCAAGCTAGAGCGTTTCAGTTGCAGTTCCGAAAAGGCAACATGTGCATTGCTTAACGCTTGCATTATATTCGAAACGGCGACGGCATGATTCAAGTAAATGGTGACATCGCCGTCGTCATAATTTGCTTTCACGCCAAGTTTTTCAATCACTTTAACAGCTTTAGGATCAGCTTTCCTTAGAATCAGCAAGTTCTTTTTACCGTGTTCCCTGATAAGTGCGTCTGTCTCATCCAACGCTACGATGTTACCGTTGTGGATAACGCCCACTCGGTCAGCAAGCGCTTCCGCTTCCTCCATATAATGAGTAGTCAAAAACACGGTTTTCCCCTTATCATGCAAATCATCAATAAGGCGCCAGACACCGTGCCGCGCTTTAGGGTCTAAGCCCGAACTCGGCTCATCCAAAAAAACTATTTCTGGGTCATTAACCAGAGCCACAGCTATTCCCAACCGCTGCTTTAAGCCGCCAGACAAGTTCTTGAACTGTTCTTTTGCCTTGTCTTCTAAATCAACAAGTTTGATTAAGCCTTCAACATCTGGATGCGAGTCAAACACGCCTGCGAAATACTCAATGTTCTCTTTCACAGTAAGCCTGTCGTACGTGTTGAAGCTTTGGGGCAAAACGCCTATGCGCTTCTTGATTTCCTTTTGCTCCTTAACTACGTCAAACCCCAGCACGTGAGCTCCGCCGCTTGTGGGTTTTCGTAAGCCAACCAGCATCTCCACAGTCGTGGTTTTTCCTGCCCCGTTTGGTCCCAAAAAAGCGAAAATTTCGCCGCGGTTTACAGTGAAGGATATGCCGTTAACTGCCGTTAAGTCACCGTAACGTTTAGTTAACTTCTCCACTTGGATGGTTACATCTTCAGTCAATTGTATCCCCCGCAAATAGAACACTGTTTAACAGGCTTTTCTTTCATAGCAACGAACACGTATTAATATTCCTTTTCTACAGGAAGTCTAGCTACAATCGACTCAACTCAAATTTACTATCGTGCGCCTATGCTCAACAGCGGATTCTGCGAAAAGAGATATATGACTGTTGATTTCTCTTTTGTCAAAAGATATTCAGGTGATTAAAGACGGCTGCGTCCAACAACGGAGAACACGAAATGGTCGTCACGCCTTGGGAAGTCAAGGGCAAAGTCGACTATGAACGCTTAATACGCGAGTTCGGCACTCAACCCCTAACCGAAGAACTGCTAAAAAAAATAGCAAGCTACACGGGCAAACTGCATCTTCAGCTCCAACGGCACTTATTCTTCTCACATCGCGACCTAGACACCGTGCTGAACCTTTACGAAACTGGAACAAAATTCGTCCTATACACAGGCAGAGGTCCATCAGGACCCGTGCACATTGGGCATCTTGTCCCATGGATTTTCACGCTGCACCTGCAACAAAAATTTGACACCAGACTTTATTTTCAGATGACAGACGACGAAAAATTCCTCATAGACGATGACGCGGCGCTGCCTGAAACACGAAAGTACGCTTACGAAAACGCCTTAGACCTCATCGCCCTAGGCTTCAAACCAGAAAACACATTCATAATCTACGATGTTGAAGACATGGATCTGCTTTACGACATCACCTTAGAAGTGGCAAAACGCATAACCTACTCCACTGCAAAGGCCACCTTCGGCTTCCAAGACAGCACAAACATAGGCTGGGTATTCTGGCCAGCCATACAAGCAGCCCCATGCTTCATCCACAAGAAACTCACAGGCGAAAACGTGCCCGCGCTAATCCCAGCAGCCATAGACCAAGACCCGTACTGGCGCGTAACACGCGACATAGCCCAGAAACTCGGCTACCACAAGCCCGCTCAAATACACTGCCGTTTCCTGCCAGGCTTAGGCGTCGGCGGAAAAATGAGCGCTTCAATGCCTGAAACCAGTATATTCACCATGGACCCGCCTGAGTTGGTGAAGCGTAAAATTTGGAACGCGTTTACAGGCGGCAAAGGAACAGCCACGGAGCAACGGAAAACAGGTGGCGACCCAATAATCTGCTCGATTTTCCAGTATTACCTGTACCTGTTTGAGGAAGATGATGTGAAACTTGCTGAGCGAGAGCATAGGTGTCGTGCAGGCGAAATCTTGTGCGGCGAATGCAAAACCGAGCTCGCGGCAAGGCTTAACAAGTTCCTTGAGGAACACCGCGAAAAGCGCGAAAAAGCAAAAGATGTAATAGAAAAGTACCACATAAAACGTTGAAAAGCTTAGCGCGGAACGTGAACTCTAATGAGCCAGTACGACGAGGAAACTCTGGAAAAATTTCGGTTATCAGGAAAGATTCTCCGCGAAAGCCGAGAAGCAATGCGCAGTTTCGTCCGCGAAAACATGCCGATAATACAAGTGTGCGAAAAAGCTGAGGCGCTCATACGGGAAAAAGGCGGAAAACCAGCTTTTCCCTGCAACGTTTCCATAAACGAGGTAGCCGCCCACTACACGTCACCGCCGAATGACGAGAAGCGGATACCTGAAAACTCCGTAGTTAAAGTGGATATGGGTGTACATGTGGACGGCTACGTGACTGACACCGCCTTCACAGCCTGCTTCAATCCAGAATACGCGAGCATGACCGCTGCAGCGGAACACGCGTTGAAGGCAGCTATAGATTGTATTCGCCCAGAAATAGGCATATCAAAAATCGGCAGCGTAATCGAAAGCGACATAAAAAACCGCGGCTTCAAACCCATCTCGAACCTAACGGGTCATTCAGTGGGCAGATACCTTATACATGCTGGGACTTCGATTCCTAACGTTGCACAGTTTTCCCTCAAAAAGGTTAAAGCAGGCGAAATCTACGCCATAGAACCCTTCGTCACGCTCCCCAATGCTGTTGGTCGCGTAGACGACAGCGCGGAAGTGACGATTTTCCGCTTAGTTAAAGCCAAGTCGGCAAAGAACCCTTACGCAAAACAGCTTGTAAAGTATATTGACAGGAACTTTCGAACTTTGCCTTTTGCTGAACGCTGGTTGAACGGTGTAGTGCCCAAGGAACAGCACCGCGAAGCCTTCAGAGAATTACGCATGTCAAAAGCAATTATGGGGTACCCTGTATTCGTTGAGGTTAGCAGAAAACCCGTTACTCAAGCCGAGCACACTTTGCTCATAACTGGTGATGGCTGCGAGGTTTTAACTTAGAATGGAAGCGGTTTTTCTTTTTCCTTGACTTCCTTGTAAATTGCTGTTATCATCATTTTGGTATCTGGGCATTTCTGGCAGGGTTCAAGCTCCTTGAACACGTAGTCACCGCGCTGGAATTCTCTAACGTTCTTAACACCGCATTTCCCGCATTCAACCGTCGTCATCACTGCTGGATTCGCAGCTTTTACGCTTGCCACATGCCTTCGAGACTGCAGTAACACGTAAACAGACAGGGGCATGGCAATTGCGCCTATGGCAAGCAAGAAAGCTGCTAAAACTTCTTCTCCCGCCATGAAGGCGTTGGCAGCCAATCCAAGCGCCACTACAGATAACGCTAAGACGATGAGCACTATTAACAGCACGAACGTTGAGATTTTAGCCGTTCCAGGCGCTGATGAAGTTTTACTCACTCACTTTTCCCCCTTTTCATTGCCCAATCCCGATGGTGTTGCCGACGCCGACAATTATCACCTTGTCTCCTTCCTTTGTTCTTTCCACAATGACGCCTTTCACTCTTTCAATAGCTTTGTCGATGGCGTCGGAAATCTCCTTGCGCATCGGCGAAACAGCGTCACCTATGTCTTCTTTCACTATTACAGCGTTAATCGGGATATGGTACTGCGCGATGGATTCTTCAATTTTGAACTGGTCAACACCTGGTCCACCGATAGCTGCGCCGATGCCCTCAGCTACCTCGCCGACGCCTTCACCTTCAAGCTTCAAACCAGCGTCAATCATGATTACCGACGCAATCTTGCCCTTATTCTCATCAATAACCGCTTTAACCGCATCACCCGGCTTGCCTACGTTGCCGCCTGGTCCTTCAGCTTTTATTATGAACGCGGTGCGGTTTTCTATGGGCACAGTGGCGACCAGGCAGTCTTTAGGCAATTTCCGCGTTTCGTAACCATGCATAAGCTTTGCAGCCAATAGCGGCCCAGCGCCGTCGCCTATGGGTTGTCCGTAAGCAAAGGCCTTCAATGCGTTTGCGTAGGCTTCCGCCTCCTTCATAACCAGCGGCAATATCATCTGCAGCTGCATTATGGTATAGAGGCTCAGGGTTTTTTTGCCTTGAATGTAATAATGCCTTACGACTTTGTAGATGTAGTTAAGCGCCATTGCGGCTTCCAAAGTGTTTTCCAGATTATTCGTTTGCACTTCGTCGGTTGCCGGCGCCATTAATTTAACTTCGTCTTTTAGGCGGGTGTCTCTTACGTCTAGGATGTGGTCCAGCTTGTAGACTATGCCCGCGGGGTCCATGGTTTGCGGTGAAATAGTGAAATATTCTAAATAGCGGTCAACTCGTGTTGAGGGGTCAGTTTCTGGCTTCCCGATTTCTTTTATTGTTTCTATGGCTGTTTTTCGTCCTTCATCCCGTATGTACTTCAGCTTGTAAAGGCTGCCTTCCACTTCGCGTATCATGACGTACATTTGGATGCGTTGTCCATAGAAGAGGAACACTATGAAGACAACGTAGAACAGCATGCTGAGAATCTGCGATATTGTGTCGCCTGTAGGAAGCTGAAGGACTTGATTTTCTAAACCGGGAAGCATCGCCAGCACGTTCACGATTTCACCATCTTCTCCCAAAGCTGTTAGCACTTAGTTATAAATCTTGGCTAATTATCTCCGTTTTTTGGAGGGGTAAAGTGGGCTGCCAGCTTTCTCAGGTTCACGTGGCCGAAGACCACACTACAACTGT
>CAZYUQ010000064.1:0-8871 GCA_964650565.1 uncultured Candidatus Bathyarchaeia archaeon
ACGCTGTACTGCATACAGGACACGGCAGCAGCCACTCAGAACATTCTGTTAACTGCTTACTCGCTGGGACTAGGCACATGCTGGGTAGGCGCGTTCAACGAAGAACAAGCCCGAAAAGCAGTCAACGCGCCTGAAGAAATGCGACCAGTAGCCATGATCCCTGTGGGTTACCCGAATCAAACCCGACCGCAGAGGAACAGGATACCTCTCAGCCAGATAATGCACTACGAAAGCTTCTAGAGTTACACACGGGGAATGAACATTGGAACCGCACGCTTGTATTCACGGTATTCTTCCCCAAACTTGTCCTCCATGCTTTTTTCTTCTTCCTTCGCAAGTCGATAATACAGCAGCGCCAAAACAGGCCATAAAATAAGCGTGGAGAATGTAGTCCACAGAAAATTAATCCCCAGCGTTAACAGCAGAAAACCCAAGTACTGCGGATGACGAACATGCGCGTAGATGCCCGTGGTTATAAGCGCGTCTTTTGCCCTGAAAATCCTGCTCCAGCCGAAGACAATCAAAAACATGCCCGTTAGAATAATCATGTTTGAAATGGGCAGTATAACGCTCAGGTAAATGGAGACGAATGCGTAATGCCCTGTTACGCCTACAAGAAAATACCACAACGTGGCTACGTTCTCGTACCCCAAAAACCACGAAAAGAAGTACATCGTCAAAGGAAAACCGTACATCTCAATGTACAAAGCAACGATGAAGGCTAAGTAGATGCTTGAAGGAAGACGCGCCACCTTGCGTCTGAACTTGATGAAAACGAGGAAGAGGCTGAGAAGAAGGAAGTTTAAAGCCACGTAACCCCAGTTCTCTGGGTAACCAACTGCAGCTACAGAAAAAATAAACGTAATATGATTCATCGCAAGCCAAACTGAAAAAATCGACACAAACACGCCTAAAAGCACTAAGCCTAGCAGATACTTGACTCGCATTATTGGATGCCTTCACCATTTTCTCTCAGACAAGCCATTTTCGATGACCCACCAACTGAAGGAAATAGCAAACCAATATTGTAATTACATTGAGAACTTTTTATTCTTTTGATGGTTCTCGACTATGTTATAATTTAATCCAACCAACCCAAACTTCCACGGGCTGGTACCTGAGAAAGCACTGTAAGGCAATAGGTTTTAACTAAAAAAGGGAAGGAAGTTGAGTTTTGGTTTTGTCTTCAGTCTATTAATGCTTCCTGAGGATTAGTATGCCGACGATGGCGACTGCAATTATCATCGCTATGCCAGTGCCTATGATAGTCCACGTGTAGTCAGGTATTACCACGGGTTCTGCTGTTGGCGCTGGTGTTGGAGCTGGATCTACTGCAAACGAAGTCACTGCGTGTGATGGCCAGTAGGATTCTGAGCCTGCGAACGCCGCGGTGACTGTGAAGTTTCCTTCGATGTCTGGTAACCAGTTGAGAGTGAAGAACCCGTTGCTGTCAGTTGTTGTCCTGCCGATTTCGCGGTTGTTGTTGTTTGAGTCTAGCACGCTAACTATTACTTCAACGCCAGTTACGCTGGTTGGTCGAGGCTTCTGCATGTAAACGTACTGCATCCAGTCTTGTTGGCTCTCATCTGAGACACATGGAACACCATTGGGGAAGCGTGCAGCCTGTTCGTTTTGGTTTGTGCCAGCGGAAATGTCCATGACTGTGCCTCTTATCACCACGGTTGAACCCATAGTTGAAGCAACATCTGGCGCGGTGACGCTCATAGCGCTAGGTCCTTTGCCAATGCAGTAGATTTGCTGGTCGTAAGCATTGTAGAACGTCAGGTAGCCAGATGCAATTGCTGGGGTTCCTCCGTACATGTTGTTGGCGTACTGCATTAACTTCCAGATTTCTGTTCCATCTGTGGCGTTAATTCCGCGGTACATTGCGTTTTTGTAGAGCGGCGAGTTTGGAGAGTGCTCCGATGTGGTGAGGAACACTTTTCCGTCAGCGATAGCCGAGATGAATATTGGGTAGTTGCCCCAAGGCGTGTCGAGGCCGCTTGCAGTGCTGTTGCCTTCACCGCCATTGCCATAAGTCCACAAAAGTTCTCCATCGTTCACGTCGTAGCAATATAGTATGCCTGCGTAGCCAGTGTAGTAGACCTTGCCGTAAGCGACCATTGTTGTGTGTGTGTTAAAGTAGTTGTAATCCGCAGTGTAGTCACTTGGAACTCCTGATGGCCCCCAAACATAGCCACCGTTAGTAAGGCTGTAGCCCCAGTGGCTAAACGTCTCTTTATCATAGAAGACGAAGATGCCTGCTTCTGGATCCCAGCCCGCCGTCTGTCGTGTGTTGTTTTCCGGAGCTTGCTCATAGCTGTGTCTCCAAAGTACGGACCCTCTTGATCCCTCCGATAGACTTATTGCGGTTATGTTCGCTGGGTCAGATGCGACAGTAGCGCCGTAATCGCCGACGTGGCCGCCGAATGTTCCTTGAACTAACAGAGCCATGTTGTCTTGGTCAACCCAAGGGGCGGTGTCCTGTTGACCCGCTCCAATACTCCATTGCCCTGCTGCCAAGTTTACTGAAACGTTCCAGTCGTAGGCTGATGCTCTGCTTGCGTCAATTGGTGTTGATCCTGTGTACCAGCCGGTTGCTCCAAATGACCCGGAGCCGAAGACTCTTGACGAGTTCCACTGTGATAGGTACCAGTTTGGATTTGCTGAAGTGCCCTTGTTCGTGAGGATCATTTTCAAGAATTCGCCCTGTGGTCCTGCTAAGTCTACGCCGCCCGTTGGAATGTTTGTGATGTTCATTTCCGTGAGTTCTCCAGTCGCTGGGTTATATCCTCTCCAGTAGGTGGCACCAGTGCTGAAGAAGAAGCCGCCGCCTGCAGATGCTATCAGAATTCCGTTGGGTATGAAGCCGTGCTGGTTGGGGTTTTCCAGTGCGTAGTTGTATCCGAAGTCAGGAACAAGTGACACACCGCTTGCTGATGGGTCTATGCGCCAGATTTCTTCTCCAGTTCGCAAGTCCACTGCAACGTAGTCTCCGCCCGTGCCGCTGTTTCCGTATGGTTCTTCATAGAAGAGCGTTCCATACATGATCAGCGGGTTGTTCCACCTGACAGCGTACGAGCCGCCTTCGAAATACATTTCACCTGGGATTCCGCCTGAAACTCCACTCATGTTTCCGCCGAGAACTCCGCCGTACTGAATTGGCTTACTCCACATCACGTGCGCACTGTTTGGTGCTGGGCCGTCAGGCTGGTAAGATCCTGGATGGCCATAAGAACAGTAGGCTCCAGTAACGTAGGGTTCGCCTAGCCAGTTTGATGAGATCTTGTACCAGTCAGTGTTTTGCCCTTCAATTGGGCGCGTCCAGTACTCAGAGGGCAGTGGATAACTGTAAATGGCGCCAGGAATCTGTTCTTCCTGCACAGTCAAGGTTGTTGTTTTGCTGGCGGCTGTAAAAATGTCGTTCCTGTAGGCTCCGCTCCACGTGTAGTTTTGTTCCGCGTAGTCAAATTTGAGTGTGTACTCGCCTACTTTAGTTGGGACGAATTGGTAGAACTGTGTGGACCCTGTGTCGTCAACAACATCCCAATGTTCCGTGTCGGTTTCCCCGTCAGGGTCGGTGATTGTCAGCGTGTAATCATGGCGTCGTATGTCGTTGCCTACAGCTGCGCTCGGTATAGGCGTATCAATCCACAGCGTAACCGACACTGTTTGACCGACGCCAACCGGATTAGGTGCGGCTACGACGTACGCGTAGGAAATGATTGTCCATGGAGGTGTATGCGCGTTAACGGTTGGTAGAAGCACAATCGAGGCACTCATAGAAATTGTCAGAATTAAAGCAATCAGAGTTTTGATAGTTTTGGTTGATGATGGTTTCATTCTTTCTTTTCTCCTTTTGAATGTTATAAATGCTTTACACTTAGTGTGTATTTAAGAGTTGAGGCACGTTACGCTTAGCACCATCAGCGGTTACCCTTATAGAAAACGCCCGTTCATGTGCGTTAGCAATCCGTTCAATTTTTCCGTTTTAAACGAAGACCAAGAGTTAATTGGGATTAAATTTTAATCCAACCAACTTCGGCTTGATTTTGATGAAAATGGATAATGCCCATACGTATACACGATTCAGGTCACATAACATATTCTCATAGCGTGAAAAAGAGAGCAACTATTGGCAGGAATCAAATCAATAGAGGGCAGAAGTAAAGGCATATCGGAATTGAGTATACTTTTCATGCTTTAGTGGAGGGTTTGCTGAGGCTCTGTGGACCAAACCATAGGAGAAAAGAAAGAATGCAACCTGTCAGGGAACAAAGCTGCAATTACTTTTATACCCAGAGCCTTTTCAGCCCCTTCCTCCAACATTGAACGAACAGAAACTAAAAAAGGGGAAATAGGGTTTTGATTTTGTTGTATCATGTTTTCATCGCTTCTTGAATATTGCTATGAGACCTATGATTATGGCTATGATGCCGACTGCGAGTATAGCGTACATCATTGGCATGTAGTCTGGAATTTGTGTTGGTTCTGGAACTGCAGTGGCTGGAGGTGCTTCGCCAACGGTTACGTATGTTGTTGCGAATGAACTGCCGTATGAATCGTCACCCATGAACGTAGCTATTACCTGGTATTGCCCGGGAACTTCTGGCTCCCAAGTGTAAGCGAAGGTGCCACTGTAGCCTTCTGTGGTTACATCGGCGATGTGCACGTAGTTGCCGTTAGGATCAAGCGTATCCAACGACACTGGGACGCCTATCATTGTTTCGTTGTGCCAGATGCCATCGATTGGCGCCTGAAGATGCAGGTATTCCATTTGCAAACTCATAGATTCCTTGCTAACACACGGCGTGCCAGGCTGCGCAGGAGACATATCCAACACAGAGCCTTTAATCAGCACATTGTAGCCATGTACTGAAACTTCAGGCGAGATTGTGGCTGTTGTTGTGGTTTTGCCCTTGCCGAAAACGTACATGTAGCCGTCACTGCTGGGAACTGTAAGGTATCCGTCTGCTATCGGACCTGGACCTGACCAAAGCCAAATGCCCTTTACGTTCCATATGCCCTCGCCAGTAGTAGCGTTAATGCAGTGTATTCCCCATCCTCTGGTGATGGGCGATGTTGGAGTATGCTCGTTGTTCAGTACGTACATCTTTCCGTCAGCAATGAAAGCGGCGCCGTCGAAAGAGTATCCAGTTTGCTCGTTTTCATCACGGTATGGAGTTTCAAACGAGTTAGCTGGAGCTCTATAATGCCAAGCAATCTTGCCAGTAGTCCAGTTGAAAGCGTAGACGCCATCGTAGGATTGTCTGTAAAACAGGCCGTAGGCTGACTGCACAGCGTAAGCTCCGAAGCTAGCTGCTCCCCAAGGATACTCCATCAGTTCACTCTTCCATACTTGCTTTCCTGTCCTCAGGTCCCAAGCAAGCCAATAGCCATTTTTCATTAATAATGCGACTTTTCCATGGTCAGCGACAGCACATGAACCACTGTACATGCCTTGGTCATCTAACGTATTGCTCCACAGCTCTCTGCCTGTCAACAAATCATAACCAGTTATTGTTGTTCCGTAGCTTGCGCCCATTGCAGCTGGAGTAATCCCAGAATAGGATGCACCTAGACCAGCTTCATAGTCGATTAGAGTGGGCAGTCTGCTCAGTTCATAGGTTGTGTTGCTAATTATTGCATAGTCGCGTGCTGATGCACCAAAACCTGCTGCCCCTCCAGCTGTAGTCCAGTTAATTAAGCGATATCGATCTGCACCTGCAGCTGCGCCAAGGTCCTGCACACTCAACACGTATGTATTCATGTAGTAGGTTCCACTTGACACAGGAATTTCGCTGTCTAAAACTACTGCGCCAGTAAACGGATGATACTTTACCAGGTGACCATTGCCTATGTATACAAGACTGGTGTAGCCAATTTCTCCAAAGGCTCGCCCTTGCGCGCCAGGAACTTCTCCGTAGCCGGTGTCATATTCGATGTATGAGGGCACTTGGGTTACTCCTGTCTGCTCCCAATAAACTTCGCCAGTACGCAGATCGTAGCATTGCCACACGCTCTGCGGAGTCCCATCCACCACTTTCGTAATTGTTTCGTAGCATCTTCCAGCGTAGATTATCGTCGGAACGCGGCTTGCTGTGCTCATTTGGAATCCTGGTATGTCTCCGCCTATCATGCCTGATATTGCTTCTTGACGCTTCCATACTATGTGTGCGGTGTTTGGTGCTTGGACGTATGGTATGAAATTCTGTCGGTCGTTCCAGTAAATTGTTGTATCGGCTGGCCAGTTACTGTCTCCTCCTGGACCGCGCCACGGGTAATTGCCTAGTATTGGCGCCCATTCTCTGTTGGCAAAGGCTACGGGTCGAGTCCAATAGTCTGATGGCAAGGCTGCTGGTGGCCAAGACAATACCTGTTCTTCTTGTACGATGAGTTCTTGTTCGTCAGTAGAGCTGGGTTTATAGTAGCACGATTCCTCAAAGTTATTGTATCTGACTTGAGAAACAGAGCTTCCGGATGCTGCAGTGTAGTTTCCCGCTGGGAAATAAGCACCTGGGAATTCGAATTTGAGTGTCCATGTGCCCACTTGGTCAACAAGGTACTCAAACCAAGCCGTTGAGTCTCCACGATACGAATCCGCCGTGAGAACATCTTGAGTTTCGTCTGGCTTCGTGATTATGACTTTGTATCCTTTCATGTAGCGACTTACGTGAATTGGAGGCTCAAGCCAAATGTTAATCAGTATTGTCTGCCCCACTCCTACTGGGCTAGGTCTAAAGCTAAGGAAAACATTGGTGTCAACTTCAAAATCAGGAGTAACTCCAGATGGCAGCGGAATCGAACCTCCTTCCTGCAGATTTGTAACGTCTTGTGCATGTGTGGGCATTGCCATCAGCACAACAGAAGCCAGCAAAAGAATAATAGCAAATACAGAGATTCTAGTTTTTTTGGTAGGTGTTGCTGTTTTAAGTAGTCGTTTTGGTATTTCGGTTGTCATTTTTCGTGTTTCTCCTTTTCATTTTTGCGTTACTTAACTTTTTTAGGCAGTCGCTATTTGTTCGATTCTGCTTTTAACATTTTCGTAAATTTATGGAGAAAAATGCGAATTTGTTTAAGATTATCACGACTCCCTTATACGAATTCGTTCATTAATTTCTCAAGTAACTATGGCAAAGGTTATATTAGCCAGCGCAGAAGGATACCCAATCATAGAAAGTGGTGATTGGTTTCAAATTCACTTCTACTGACGCAAGAATAATTAAGGCTCTTCAAATTGACGCCCGTGCAAATCTATCCGGATTAGCTAAGGAGCTTGGAGTCTCAAAAAGTACTGTTAGCAGCAGAATTCGACTGCTCAAAGAGAGTGGACTCATAACAGGCTCTCTAATAGTGGTAGATTTAACGAAATTTGGATACAAGCGGATTGTTACACTTTCAATAAAAGTAGTTCCTTCTAAGATAAAACAAGCTATCGCGTATGTGACGAGTATAAAAGAAGTAGGCATGTATTCGGAAGCCCTTGGCAGCTTCAATCTGATCATTTGGTTGTTCCTAAAAAAATTGGATGAGGCTCAAATTATAATCGAGAATATAAAAAAACAGCCGTATGTTATCAAAGTGCAAACGAGCATATGGATTCATGTAGACAAAGCGTTGGTTAGACCTAAAAACATGAATCTGAAGAAACTCGTGGGGTGCAACGTGTAATGGATTCCATAGACTTGGGCATTATTCGGTTGCTAATGGCGGACGCACAAACGCCTTTCAGCAAAACTGCTAAACAACTTGGAATAGGAGTAGATACGGTCATCAGGAGATACCACAGACTAAAGAAGGAGGGAATCATTCATTATCCCTCCATAATCATTAACTTAGAAAAAGGCGGTTTTGAAGGCCACGCATTTTTTTTCATAAATACTCTGCCTGGGGCAGATGTTTCTAATGTGTATGACCAGTTATCGCAAATGGCAAATGTCATTGTGGTTGTCATGACAATCGGCGATTATGACTTGCATACTCTATGTCTCTATTCTGATGCCGAAGATTTGATGCGCTTATACAACGAGATTTCAGAAATAGAGGGAATAAAAGACATAGCGCTGGCTTCTATGCCAGCAAAAAGCTTTGCAACACTTCCCTCGATCGAATATTACTCCAAGGCAATCTCGATGGACCACTCAACCAAACCAAACAGGCGCTAGAGGTGCCATGCATTTATCGCCCAGGTGCGCGCTTACCCACTGCGCCTCAACCCGTGGTTGATTGAATTAAATTTTAATCCAAACCAAGGATGAGTTTTTTAGCGTTGCCTTTGAATCTCGGTTTACGGCTCAAACGCGTAGTTTAGACGATTACCTAGCAGAAATGCCCCGATGCCCAATTCAGTCGGGGAGAACTAAGCATACCACTCGGGAACGACAAAATTACACCAAAAAATAGTGTTACTAGCGCCACACTTCTCGCACTTATGCTCTACTTCTACGCCACGCTCGCACAGCGTTTTGTCTCTGGAAGCGTACTTGTGCACAGAATCCGGAGGATGAACCTCAAGGGGCGCTCCACATTTGGTGCAGGCAAATTTCCTCATTTTTCCCATACTTCTTCACCTTTTTAGGCTTGACAGATTTGTTATGCTGAAAGATACAGAAAGGATTAAAGACTGAGGGAGTTTGTCTACGGCTTGTGGATTTGCAAATCGCCAAGCACTATAACATAAGCCGTCTGCAATATTTATTAGTTTCCAGCAAATACTGCACAGGCAGCGCTAACGCTAAAAGGACGGCATTTTTCGCCAGCAGGTGCCTTGAGAATTTGCCGCATGCGAAAATGTTAAATTGCCTTACATCCAAACAGAAAGGGCAACGAGAAAACAATTGGGGACTTTGTATGAACCAAAAAGGAGTATCT
>CAZYUQ010000065.1:0-8812 GCA_964650565.1 uncultured Candidatus Bathyarchaeia archaeon
GTCTATTGTTGCCTACGGCTTTATTGCCAGAAGAATCTGTGCTTTTCACGGGATTGACCAGCTCAGACCTTTTGGCTTTGCTGACCGTAACTGTCGTCGCAAGCATGCTCGCAATTGCGGTACTGGCCGCCTTCAAGAAAGAATGGGTGAATTTCAGCGTCGGTGCTTTGCTCGGACAAGGCGTAGGCGCAACAATAGTGACGATTGCAGTGTGGATTTACAGCAACCTGTTCTTCTCTCAAAACGGCTACTTCAAATCACCCATCCCCTCAGCATTTGTCCCCCTAGTGTTCGTGTGGACAATCGCCACGGAACTCCCGTTTGTCCTCCTCTTCGGTCCACCCCTAATAAAAGTCTGTTACAGAGCATTTCCGTCTCTTAGACTTTCACAAAAAACTGAGCAACAGGCGACATAAGTGCCAAAACAAACTGCAAAAGCCTTTGCACCCGCTGGAATTTCAAGCTTCTTCGAAATCTGCGACACAACAGCTGAAGGTAAACCAATCACAGACTTAGAGCATGTTGGCTCAAGAGGTGGCGGCTTCGGACTCCAAAAAGGCGTCTCCACCACAGTTTCCGCGACAAAAGCAAAAACCACAAGCATCAGCGTTTACATAAACGGAAAAACCGCGCCAGAAGCAGAAACCACAAGAACCGCCCTGCAAATGCTGCTAAACAAATTGAATGCCGCCTGTGAAGTCGTTGTTAAACACGAAGTTGAAGTTCCAATAGGCGCTGGCTTCGGCACAAGCGCAGGCGGCGCATTAACCGCAAGCTTAGCGCTCTCAAAAGCGTTAGAGCTGCCGTTGACTTTCAACCAAATAGGCAAAATCGCGCACGTTGCCGACGTTAAATGCAAAACGGGTTTAGGTACAGTTGGCCCCTTGATGGTTAGCGGCTGCATCCTCACGGTTGAGCCAGGGGCACCAGGCATAAGCGTTATCGACCGCATTCCTCTGAGTCCAGAGTACGTGGTTGTCGCGGGCGTTTTCGGACCCACGGCCACTAAGCAGGTGCTTGCTTCGGCGGAGAAGCGGCGTGAGGTTAACCGTTACGGCAGAAAAACTTTAGAAGCTATTTTGGATGAGCCTACGTTGGAGAATTTTTTGGCGTGCTGCTGGAATTTCGCTGAGAAAGCAGGCTTCGCAACGGAACGCGTTAGGCAGCTGGTGCGGTTAGCGGAGAAGGCGGGCGCTGTTGGAGCGGCGCAGAACATGGTCGGCGAAGCAGTTCACGCTGTAGCCCATGAGGAAAACGCGGCGAACATAGCAGAAGCTTTTAAGCAGTTACTGCCAGAAAAGAGCATCCTCGTAGCCAAGATTGACTTGCAAGGCGCTAGGCTGGTGGAGCATGAAGAAATTTAGGAAAGTGGCGGTTGGCGGAACCTTCGATGAACTTCACAGAGGACACCGCGTTTTGCTTACGAAAGCCTTTGAAATCGGCGAACGCGTTGCTATTGGTTTATGTTCTGATGCGTTTGTAGCGAAGATGGGCAAGCCGCATGTGACTGCATCTTACGAGGAGCGGCTAAAAGAACTAAAAACATTTCTGAGCAAATTGGGCGTTTCAGAGAGGGCGGAGATTGTTCCTTTAGATGACCCCTTTGGAACTACTCTGCGTGTAAGCTGCCTTGAGGCATTGGTTGTGAGTGAAGAGACGAGGCCAGTTGCGGTTAGAATCAACGAGAAAAGGCGCGAAGCCGGGTTGCAGCAACTTGAAATCGTTACTGTGGTCATGGTGCCCTCTGAAAACTGCACCCCCATATCTACTACAAGAATCCGCAAGGGCGAAATGGACCGCGAAGGCCACATGTTGGCGCCTAACAAATCAGCTTAAGCGGCAAAAAGCCCAAGCTACTCCTTAGCGTCTATTGTGTGGAGCATGCTTCCTGTTCGGTATCCTTCCACGTCAACTGTTACGTACTTGAAGCCGAGCCTTTTCAGCTCAGCAGCTATTTTATCCAGAATCTCAACGGTACAAAGGCGCGCCCGTTCATCCTTTCCAACTTCTATTCGTGCTAAGCCGTTATGGTCTCTAACGCGAACTTGCCTGACGCCTGTTATCTTCTGTACTGTTTGCTCTGCCTTGTTTATTCGCTTCAATTTCTCGGCTGTGATTAGCTCATGGTAGGGTATTCTTGAGGCTAAACACGCCAAAGGTAGCTTGTTTTCAACAGATAAACCAAACTTCTTGGCTACTGAACGAATTTCCTCTTTGGTGAATTCTGATTCAACCCATGGGCTGTACATGTTTTCAGTTTCCTTGACAGCTCTGAAGCCGGGCCTGTGCATGGTTAAATCGCTGAAGTTTGTGCCTTCAAAAACCGTTTTGAACCCCAGAGTCTCTGCAACCTTTTTCAAATGCATCAACAACGCTTTTTTGCAGTAGTAGCAGCGGTTTTCAGGGTTCTTACTGAAATTCTCATCTGACAGTTCATCGGTTTTCACAACGATTAACTTGATGCCGATTTCCGCTGCTACTTTTTTTGCTTCTTCCAGTTCTTCAGGCGTGTACGTGGGTGATTTAGCTGTTACAGCAACTGCCCTGTTGTTTAGGATGTTGTGGCTGACTGCGGCTAAGGTTGCGCTGTCTACGCCGCCTGAAAAAGCGATTACTACGCCGTCTCTGCCTTTGTCTTCGATGAAGTGTTTCAGTGTTTCGTATTTCTCGTCTAGGCTTTTCATGCCGGATTACCTGTTCATGAAAACTTCTCTGGCTTTACTGGTGATTATGTCGTTGATTTCTCTCAGGGGTTTGCCTGTTTTGTCCGCTAAGCGTTTAGCGTCTTCGTATTCAGGTTTAACGCGTATGATTTTGCCTTTGCTGTTTTTGGCAACTTTCACTTTTACGCGAGCTTTTACGTTGTCTACGCGCAAGTCTATGGCGGTTACTTCACGGTTAATGATGTGCCTCTCGCAGGGATACACTCTAACGCCCAGCGTTCCTGTTTCTTCCATTATTACTCGCGAAAGATGCTTGACGTCTTTTCGGTCTGCAACTATTTTGAGAATTTGGCCGGGGCGGTTCTTTTTTGTGAACATTGGGATGATGCTCACGTCTTTGGCGCCTTCCCGCAGCAAAGTGTCAAGTGTGTTTCCGATGATTTCGCCTGTGGCGTCGTCTATGTTTGTTTCTAAAATGGCGATTTCATCTTTCAGTAGCCCGTTCTCTAACGGTTCGCCTACGGTAAGCCGTAGCACGTTAGGCATTTCCTCGAAGTCCTTGTTTGCGGTTCCATAACCTACGTTTAACGGGGTTATTTCGGGGTAGAAGCGGCTGACTTCATGTGCCAAGTTGACTATTATTGATGCGCCTGTCGGCGTGGTTAGT
Source organism: uncultured Candidatus Bathyarchaeia archaeon (assembly GCA_964650565.1). Lineage (GTDB taxonomy): Archaea > Thermoproteota > Bathyarchaeia > Bathyarchaeales > Bathycorpusculaceae > JAOZHU01. The sequence continues at coordinate 3,331 of CAZYUQ010000065.1, forward strand.
TCTGTTTCGACTGGCCCGCCTTTTATTGGGAAGTTATTTGACCTGAATATTTCTAAGGTTGCGGGTGCTGGGCTGGATACAGTGCCGTGCGAAAACTTGAATAAGCCGCCGCCAACTGAAACTGGTGTTGCGTAGATTTTGGCGTTGAATAATCCGAGGTCTTCCAAGGCAACGGCGGCGCCGATGATTTCTGCTGGCGTGTCCACAAGTCCCACTTCATGCAGGTGAACATCAGCCAAAGATTTTTTATGAAGCTTCATCTCGGAATCCACTAACGTGCAAATGACGTTTGAGGCGAACTGCTGCGCCTTCGCAGAAAGCTTTAGGTTTTTTGAGGTTTTTTCAACGATTTCTACGAGTTTGCTGCCGTTTTTTCGGGAGGTGTTTTCGGCTGTGACGTCGATTTTGGTGGCTTTGAACTCTTTTCGCAGGACTTGTTGGATGTTGATTTTGACGTTTTTGTAGCCGTAATCGGTTTTTTCCAGAGATTTTATGGCGGAGATAATTTTGTTGGTGTCTGCGCCCATGTCTATTAGGGCGCCGAGGAACATGTCTCCTGAAATTCCGGCTATTTGGCAGTCAATGATAAGTATTTTATTGAATTCTGGCATTATGTTCCCACGTGATAACTTGATATGAAAGAGCAGGCATAAATGATATATTGCTTGTGGTGCTGAGGAAGTGGCTTGGAAAAATGTACACTTTGAAGGAAATTCTTGAGAAGCTCGCGAAAAACGAGCTTTCGGTTGCTGAAGCTGAAAGGTTAGTGAAGCCGCTGGCGGTGGCGGAAGTGGGGAACATGGCGAGAATTGACGCTAACCGCGAGTGCAGAAAGGGCATACCTGAAATAATTCTCGCTGAGGGAAAAACCACAGCGGAGCTTGTGGACATATCGCTTAAGATGCTGGCAGCGAGTGGCAGGGTTATAGTGAGCCGCTGCGATGGGAAGCAGATGAGCGCCATCAAGAAAGCTGCACCGAAAGATGCCGTTGTGCAAGTTAACGGTAAAGCCAAGATGATTGTTATGAAACGGCGTGATTTTGTTGTTAAAGCTACTGGCGGAAAGATTGGGCTGTTAACTGCGGGAACCTCTGACATACCTGTGGCTGAAGAAGCAAAAGTAATTGCTGAAGAGATGGGCTGCACAGTTTTTGCCGCTTACGATTTAGGCGTCGCTGGCATCCATAGATTGATGCAGCCATTGAAAGATTTACTCTTGAAGGATGTTGACGTTGTTATAGTGGTTGCAGGCAGGGAAGGCGCGTTAGCCTCGGTAGTGGCTGGCATGGTTGATTTTCCAGTGATTGCGGTGCCAACTTCGAATAGTTATGGTTTTGGCGAGAAAGGCTTAGGCACGCTGATGGCTATGCTGCAGTCATGCTCGTTGGGCTTGGCGGTTGTTAACATTGATGGCGGCGTAGCGGCAGGTGCAATGGCTACGTTGATTGCCAACCGCGCTGCTAAATTCAGAAAAACCGTTTGAGCCTGCGTTTTTTTAGCTTGTGGCTTCTGATAAGAGGCTTAAGCGGGACTTCAGCAGGTCGACGAGTTTTGATGTGTCGTCGATGTAGGCGAGTACTACTTTGAGGTCTTTTTCGCTGGTTTTTCGTGTTGTGAAATTGAATTTGACGCTTGCGGTTATTAGGGCAAGTTCTTCTCTGATGTGTTCGAAGATTTTTGTTAGTTCTCTTTCTTTTAGTTGTGTGCCTTCAAACCACACGCCGTTTTCTGTCATTTCAGCACCACGGTAACACGATTTTACAGAGTGGTATTACTGTTTATTTAACCTTTGCATGCGAACTTGTTCAGTGTACAAGTTTGCGGTTTTTGCTACGAGCAGCTGATGCATCGCCAAAATGCCGTAAGCGAACAGAAAACCTTTAATAATAGTAACACTTTTTTGATAATTAGTGTTACCCACGACTGCTGGAGTAATGTAAAACATGCACATCCCCGACGGCTTCCTAAGCCCAGAAATCTCCATTGTAACCTTCATAATAACCATAGTTTTCTGGATACTTGCATTCCTGAAAGCCAAAAACAGCTTGGACGAACGCCAAGTCCCCATCATGGGCTTGCTGACAGCCCTATTCTTTGCAGCGCAGATGATGAATTACCCCATCGTCGGTGGCACAACCGGGCACCTGCTCGGCGGCGCCGCACTTGGCATAATCCTTGGTCCTTACGCAGGCTGCATCTCAGTCACCATAATCCTTGTTCTGCAAAGCCTCCTATTCGGCGACGGCGGAATCACCACATTAGGCGCTAACGTCTTAAACATGGGCGTAATCGGCGTCTTCATACCCGCCTTCCTGCTGTTAGCCCTAAACAAAATATCCAGGGGCAAAGGCTTGTTGGCGTGGGTATTCATCTCAGCCTTCGTAGGCGACGTGCTCGCCGCCATCGCCGCAGGAGCCGAACTTGGCTTTTCCGTACCGACGTTCCAATACGGGTTAAGCGTGACCGTGCCTGCCATGGCAATTAACCACTCAGTCATAGGCGTAATAGAGGGCGTTGTCACGATGGTATTGATAGGCGTGCTCTTGAAGCTGCGTCCAGACGTGCTAAGCAAGAGCCCCAGCCTGAAGGATGTGCCAGCTTTACAGGAGTCTAATGATTAAAACGTGAGGTGTTACTCTTGGCAAAACTAAGCAGAAAATCGCTCAAAAATCTTGATAGAAACACTATAGCCATCGGCTTAGCTGTGGCTGTGATTTTCGTAATCGTCGGCAACTTAGTGTTTGCATACGCGATGGAAACTTTAGATGTTAAAGCAGAAGAACTGGAAGTTACCGGCGAGAACGTTTTGGATGCGCCCTTTCCAGACTACGTTATCCCGGGCTTTGAAAACGAGTGGGGCGGCATCTTGCTAGGCGTTATCGCAATGTTAGCAATATTCGTGGTCACTTTGGGTGTGGCTAACCTATTAAAGAAACAAAAAGCGGAATAGAAAGAAAACATGAAAGTTCCCACATCATTAAAAGATCTCGTATCCAGTGTCGAATCGCTAGTTTACATTGAAGATTTAAGCGGCAAGAAAGGCTTTTTGCAGTCCATCAATCCGCTGGTTAAGCTGGCAGTAACAATAGTCATGATTGTGGTCTCGCTTTTCGTGTACTGGGTACCCTACTTGCTGTTGCTATGTGTAATCCCAGTAGTTTTGGCTGCCGCTTCCAAAATACCGTTGAAAAGCTTTTTTGCCAGGGCGCTCTTCATGCCCCTTTTCGCCGCCGTAATCTCAGTGCCGTCTCTGTTCCTGACGCCGGGCAACCCCGTTTTCAGCGCTAATTTGGGTTTATTCACGTTGACAGTCACGTTTGAAGGGTTAATGAGTTTTCTAACGTTTTCCATTCGCGTTTGGTTCTGCGTGGCTTCCCTAGTGGTGTTTACGCTTTCCACAGGATTTGAAGCGATACTGAGAATGTTAGCTTCACTCAGGGTGCCGTCAATCCTAATTCAAATGTTCAGCTTAACCTACAGGTACCTTTTCGTGTCAATCCATGAACTGCAAAAGGTTCTTATAGCTAAAGAAGCTCGAACCTACGTGAACAAGCGCAATTTGAGCATCGCCAGCTTGAAGCATTCAGGAGCGATGCTTGCGACTTTGTTCATAAGAACGTACGAACGGTCTGAAAGAGTCTACTTCGCCATGAAATCCCGAGGATTCGACATCGGCAGCAAGCCCAAATCTTCGTTTACACAACTAAAATTAAGAGATATTGCGTTCGGCGTATCCGCAACGGCTGCTTTTGGACTGCTCGTGCTACTCTAGGAGCATGCATACAGTTTGCCCAGTTCAGTTATCGAAGTTAAAGATGTCCATTTCAATTACCCCGCAGGAGTCCACGCAATAAGCGGAGTATCATTCACGGTTTCTAAAGGCGAAAAAGTGGCGATACTAGGCCCAAACGGCTCTGGAAAATCAACGCTTATCCTCTTAATGGCTGGTCTGTTAACGCCGCGGCGAGGCGAAATCACAGTCTTCGAAACGAAAACTACATCCAAAGACTTCCAGAAGCTACGGCATAGGATAGGCTTGGTTTTCCAAGACCCCGACGACCAGCTATTCACTCCAAGCGTCATCGAAGACATTGAGTACGGACCAAAAAACCTGAGGCTTCCAGAAAGCGCCATCAAGCAGCGAAGCGAACAAGTTCTCTCCAAAATCGGCATTAACCACTTGAAAAATCGTCCGCCACACAGGCTGAGTTTTGGCGAAAAGAAAAAGGTTTCTTTGGCAACTGCTTTGGTTTTGAAACCTGAATTGATTATACTTGATGAGCCTACCGCGAACTTGGACCTTGCGTCAAGACGTGGCCTTATAGACATGGTGAACGAGATGAACTGTGAAGGCACAACCGTGGTTGTTTCCACACATGATGTGGAGGCGCTTCCTGAATTGGCGGACAGAGTTATCGTAATCAGTAAAGGCGCCATGCTTGGCGAGGGCGAAACCGCAAAGGTTTTGCAAGACCTGAAGCTTCTCGCGGCTGCGGGGCTGGAACCGCCTGCCATAGTGAAACTCTTCTCGGAGCTGAAAGCTGCTGGAATGGTTGAGGAAATCCCGATCACTATGAGTGCGGGCTTGAAGGCGCTGGATGACCTTTTGAAGAAAAAGTGAGCGTGTCCTCTCGACTCTTGGTGTCTAGTTAACTTGAGTGGCGCCTTATTCTGCTCTTGAGTCGTTTCAGACGGTTACGATTACTGTTTTGAGAATTTTGACGCCTTTCTTTGTGGCTAGTTCGTCGCTTAGCTTTCGGATTTCTGAGGCTTTGCCTTTCACCGCTATCGCTTCGAGGCAGTCGCGTTCGCTGATGTGAATGTGTAACGTTGAGAATATCAGTGTAGAGTGGTGGTGTTGCGCATCGGTGAGGTGGGGTTCTAAGCCTTTGGCGTCGTGGTCGTAAACCATCAGTATTATGCCCGTTTGGTTGGTGCTTTCGCCTTGTCGGAGCCATTTCTTTTCTGAAACGAAAAGCCTGACAGCGTCTTGGATGGCTTTGGAGCGGCTTTCATAACCCATTTTGCCAATTATCGCATCGAACTCGTTGAGGAGTTCTGGGGGAAACGTTACGCCTACACGTGTTATTTTAGCCATAGGAATCAATTTAGAATGTGGTTGATTTGCCTAAAAGCTTTTGCACTGCCAGCGCAAATGGCTGCTGCATAGTCGCGTTTATGTGCCGTTGATTATTGTACAGTTGATGTGGGATGGCTATTTGAACCGTAAGCTTTTTAGGTAAGCAACGTGTACTTGCATTGTGGTATTACTGTTTGCACGTTCAGTAACACTATCCTTTTTTTACACCCACACAACCTGCGCAATTCATACCTGTAACCATTACAACACAAACGCGGGTTCCGCTGCAACAGCCTCCGCAAGCTTCTCAGCCGCTTCTTCCTGCTCTTTCGTGCCGCTGATGGCAAGCAAGCAACTGCCTTCGGCTCCGCAAAAACCGCCAGCCGCAACCAGTTCCGCAGT
>CAZYUQ010000066.1:0-8617 GCA_964650565.1 uncultured Candidatus Bathyarchaeia archaeon
CCTCAGCCTTATCCGCATTCACCAGTTTCCTACAAACCGAGCCGCCACGCGACCGCGTAACAGAAGTGCAACCATGGATTCCATTCTGCGAAGGAAAATGTGCTTTCTGCTACTTCCCAGTAGAATGCAAAAAACACAACACAGCAGCATACATCACCGCCTTGAAAAAGGCATTAACGTTCTACGCGGAAAACCCCTATGTTAAATCCAGCGTTTTCAACGAACTCTACGTAGGCGGCGGAAGCCCCTCAGTACTCCCCAACGAGCAAATCATCGACGTGCTGCAGCACTGCCGCAGCACATTCAACTTCAACAACGATTACTTAACAAAATTCACGGCGTGCACCACAAACCTCTCCGAAAACAAAATCACCATGCTATCCGCAAACCAGGTGCAACAATTAGACATAGGCATCCAAACCTTCAACGATTCACTCCGCAAAATGCTTCAACTCCGCGACAACAGCACAGAAGCCAAACACAAACTGAAAACAGCAAAAAAACATGACCTCCACATCAGCATAGACCTACTCTACAACCTGCCAGGACAAACACTGGAACAATGGAAACAAGACCTAAAACAAGCGCTTGAACTGGACGTAGAAAGCGTCGACTGCTACCCACTGGACCTGTACCCCGAAACGCCGCTTGCGAAGAAAATTGCCGCAGGCGAACTGCCGTCGATTGGCAAGCTAAAAACAGAATTACAAATGTACCTTGAAGCCTACCGCCTGTTCAAGGAGAACGGTTATGCTCCCACGTGCCACAACAGGTTCTCGCGACTAAACGAAGATTTCGACAAGCCCTCAGCGGAAATCGTGGGCACAGGCGCAGGATTCTTCATGGGACACATAGGCAACTTCCTCTACTCAGACATAGAAGACGCACAAGAATACGTAAACGCAGTCAAAAACGGCTCATTCCCAATTGCTAAACTCACCAAGCTCTCAGAGGAAGAGGAAAGACAGAAAGCAATGATGCTGATTTACGTGCGCGTACCCGTGGACCGCGACGAATTCAAAGCACAGTTCGGCATGTTCCCCGAAGAAGCATTCCCAACGCAAATCGCAACGCTGCAGCGGAAAGGGCTGATTGAGGTTCGCGACAATAAAATACGGCTTGCCGAGAAAGGCGACCCGTGGCGATTTAACATAGCGTGGGAATTCTTCAAAAACAACGGAGTTTAAAGGCGAGTTTTTCAACAAACACGTCTAATTTGCACGGAAGCTGCTTGCTGCACGCGCCATCAGCGCATAGACAGCCAAGCGTTTTCTTTGCTGAAACAATTGAACACTGAATATGTGTTGCACTGTACAGGTTTGCAGTGCGGCACACAAAAGAGTTATATTAACTCCCGCTGACAAAGGTAGGTTATTACGGGGGATAACGGCTATGGTCAAATATATTTTTGTCACAGGCGGCGTGTTAAGCTCAGTTGGCAAAGGAATTTTAACATCATCCATCGGCAAAATGCTGCAAACACGCGGCGTAAAAGTCACGGTCATAAAAATAGACCCCTACGTCAACGTAGACGCAGGCACAATGAATCCGTACATGCACGGCGAAGTCTTCGTAACAGACGACGGCGGCGAAACCGACCTAGACTTAGGCTGGTACGAACGCTTCTTGGATTTGAGCCTGAAACAAGAAAATAACCTCACCACAGGACTCATCTACAAAAACGTAATCGAAAAAGAACGCCGAGGCGACTTCCTAGGACGCTGCGTCCAAATCGTACCACACGTAACCAACGAAATCAAACACCGCATAAAAACCGTGGCAAAAATCAGCAACGCTGATGTTGTTTTGACGGAAGTAGGCGGCACCGTAGGTGACATAGAAGGCTTACCCTTTCTTGAGGCTATCCGCCAAATGCGGATTGACGAAGGCTTCGAGAACACGCTGTACGTTCACGTTGCCCTTGTTCCAATTTTAGATGTTACCGACGAATTCAAAACCAAACCGTTACAGCATAGCGTCAACGAACTGCGCCGCATCGGTATCCAACCCGACATAATCGTCGCCAGAAGCCCCCACATGATCGATGCAGAAGCCCTAAGGAAAATAGCCCTGTTCGGCACAATCCCAGAAAACGCCGTGTTCTGCTCCTACAACGCAGAAACCATCTACCAAGTACCCCTGATGCTGGATAAGCAGGGTATGGGAGACTTCATCTGCAGAAGATTCAACTACACCTGCCCCACGCAGGACCTGCACGACTGGCAACAAATCGTCAACGCCATAATAAAACCTGAACACGAAGTGCACGTGGCGTTGGTAGGCAAGTACGCGGGATTAACAGACAGTTACGTCAGCATGAGCGAGGCACTACGCCACGGTGGCGCAGCCTGCAAAACACGCGTATGCATCACCTACTTGGAGGCAGAGCAGCTGGAACGCGACCCCAACTGTGTCAACGAACTGGAAAAGTTTGACGGAGTGTTTGTTCCCTACGGCTTCGGTCCCAGAGGCACAGAAGGCAAAATCGCGGCTATAAAGTTTGCACGAGAAAACGATGTGCCGTTTCTGGGCATATGCTATGGTTTCCAGTTGGCAGTCATCGAGTTCGCTCGCGGCGTCTGCGGCTTAAAAGACGCGAACAGCAGCGAGATTAACCCGTCTTCGTCGCATCCCGTAATTGACCTGATGCCGGAGCAGCGGGGCGTGAAATACAAAGGCGCCACCATGCGTTTAGGAGCGCATAAAGTGATACTGGAGCCGAACACGATGGCGTATGGTTTGTATCAGCAAAAAGAAATTTACGAGCGCCACCGCCACAGGTTTGAAGTGAACTTGGATTACCTTGACGTCCTCAGGAAAAACGGGTTGTGCTTTTCGGGCAAGAGCACCGATGGCAGAAGAATGGAAACGTTAGAGCTGCCTGACCGTTATTTCTTCTTTGCGTCGCAGTTCCACGGCGAATTCAAAAGCCGCCCCGGTAGGCCTTCACCTGAGTATCGAGGTTTCATCCAAGCGTGCGTGAACAGGAAGTTGGGTAAACCAAAACCTGAATTCTAAAACAGTATGGAAGAAGGGTTTGCTGAGGCTCTGCAGATTAAACTGAAGGAGAGGGGTTAGATGGAATATTCCCAACGCAAAGCTGCAGTTACTTCGCATAGTGCAGAGTCTTTTCAGCCCCTTTTTAACGCGCTGACGGATTAGCTGTTAAAGCAAGTGCACTTTTTAAGTTTTTAAAGCTTTCCAGCGTCTATTTCGCATAATAAGCCTTTTAAATGTTTATTTTGGTTCAATACCGTTCATTTACGTTTATTTCAGGTTTTAATAGCTATCAAACGCTTGTTCTTGTAGTAGTTACGCAATCAGTACATCTGAGTAACCGCTGTTCACCTGAAGCAGGGCAAAAAGTAAATTGGATGCGGGGCGGCTAACCTGTGGCCTGCGGCTCCCTTGAAAAGTGAAACCGTGGAATCGGATAAAACATAGATGATAAGGGCAATACGCCAAATCCATATTAACTTAGCAAAGAACACTGTTACAGTGGAAAAGCCTAAAATCACCCTTTGTGCCACATCAATATTCTGCGGTTAAAGCATGACAATAAAGATTGAAGACGCCACAAGCAGCGTTCTTGACGAGCTCTGCGAGATAGAAAAGCAGTGCTTCGAGCGGGAAGCGTTCAGCAGGCAGCAAATAGCCTATTTGCTGACCGACTACAACACTATCGCATTAACCGCACGCGTAAACGATGAAATAGTAGGCTTCGTAATAGGGCAAATCGACATTGTAAAAAACACGCCCTTCGGGCACGTAATCACCGTGAACACTGTGCCCGCTTACCGCCGAAGAGGCATAGCCCGCAAGCTGCTGCGTGAAATTGAATCTTTATTCAGGAAGAAAGGCATCAAAGAGTGCCGTTTAGAAGTGCGCGAAGACAACACTGCAGCGGCAAAACTTTACCAGAAACTCGGCTACAAAAAAATGGGCAAACTCGAAAATTATTACGGCGACACCCACGGCTTATACCTGAAGAAGATGTTGTAGCGGGCTTGCCGCAGCTAACCGTGCCCTTCAAAAAAACCTGCAAAATATGCTGCGCCAAAACGCGAAGTTAACAGTTTACGTGCATTTTAACCATTAATCTGAACACAGACATGTTACGATTCGAACGCAAACGTTTAAGAGTATTGCTGCAGTTATCATAGGCTAAGTGGGGGAGACCTGGGAGACTTGCAACGGAAGACCAAGGAACAAACCCTCGTGAAGACCATCGTCGTTTTAATACGCAACACAACTTGGCGATGCGGCAAACTTGAAAAGTCCATTGTCAAACACCTGCACAAGCGGAACGAAAACTTCGGGAAAGCAACCGTGTCGGTCGGAGACATCATGCAAAACCTGAACTTCACCGGAGAGAAAAAAAGCGAGTTCTTAGATGCCCTGAAACGGCTGGAAAAAAGAAACATCGTGAAACTGATGCCGCTGGGGCATTAGCAGCTTCAAGCAGCAAGTTCTTTCGCAGCGGCAACCCATTTCGCAAGGATTTTTCGCATGGAGAAAAGCGAGTTTCTGCTGTTGTGGCATGGTCATTTTAAGAGTTGATTCTCAGGCGGAGTCTGCTTGATCAAACCACGCTGCATAAGCAGTTTGGTTGATTCTCGGGCGTTCTTGATTATCGCTGAAGCGCGCTCGTACAGTTCCTGCCTGCTGGGCTTAACTCGGGCTACGCCTTGCTCAATGGATTTTAATGCGCAGGCAACGGCTTCGCGGGGGAAAACTTCCCACTCGTCCATCCGCGGCAAAATGTCCTTTTCGTGCATACCTCTTTCCTCAGCGAATTTTGCCAGTTCTTGCGCTGCAGCGATGCACATGTCATCGGTAACCGTTTTCGCCTTAACATCTAACACGCCTCGGAAGATTGCTGGGAAGCCTAAGCTGTTGTTCACCTGGTTGGGAAAATCACTTCTACCCGTTGCTATCACACGGGCTCCTGCTTCCTCCGCTTCCCACGGCCAGATTTCAGGTATCGGGTTGGCGCACGCAAAGAGCACGGCGTTGTCCGCCATCGTTTTCACCCATTCCTTCTTTATCGTGCCTGGGCCTGACTTAGAGGCGGCGACCACAGCGTCTACGCCTTTGAACGCTTCAGGCGTGTCGCCTGTTCTGCCTTCCGCGTTGGTTTTCTGGGTTAAATCGTATTTCCACGGGTCATCCACTTTTGTTATGTCCGTTCTGCCAGCGTGAACTACGCCTTTTGTGTCAACCATTATTATGTTGCCTGCTTTTACGCCCCAGCGCATGAGCACGTATGCGGTTCGGATATTAGCTGAGCCTGAACCCATCAGGGTTATAAGAGCTTCGCGGGGTTTTTTGCCTACGATTTTGAAGGAGTTTATCAAGCCAGCTAGGATGACGGTGGCGGTTCCCTGCTGGTCGTCATGCCAAACTGGTATCTGCAGGCGTTCTCTGGCTTTTTCGAGAACACTGAAGCATTTGGGCTTTTCGATGTCTTCCAAGTTTATGCCGCCGAAAGAAGGCTCCAGAAGCTCACACGTGCGGACTATCTCGTCTGGGTCTCTAGTTCTCAGGCATATAGGGAACGCGTCCACGCCGCCCAAGTACTTGAACAGTAAGGCTTTGCCTTCCATTACGGGCATGGCGGCTTCAGGTCCGATGTTGCCTAAGCCTAGGACACGTGTGCCGTCGGTGATTACGGCGACGTAGTTCCAGCGGTTTGTTAGTTCGAAGGATTTGTCGGGGTTTGCTTGTATTTCTCTGCATGGCGCGGCTACGCCTGGCGTGTACCAGACTGCGAAGTCGTCTGTGCTGGTTATGGCGCATTTAGGCATGACTTGGACTTTGCCCTCGTAGAACCTGTGCATGGGCACTGCTAACTGCGCGGGTTTTTTGGCTTTAGCTAGCATCTCTTCTACTGTGGGTTTGGTTTCTTGTTTTTCGGCGGGCAACTTTTTTTCTCCTTCTAGACGGTAAAGTGCTGTGCGCATTGTTATAAGTTTTGTCAAGTTGTTACCAAACACAGAAGCAGAGGAAAAGAAACGTTGTAGTACTTGCAAAATTTAATGCCAAAATTGAGAGCGGCTTGCAATTTGATGCGTTTAATTTAATTAAGCCTTCACGCCAATATTATAGTTAGGGAAAGGGATGAAAAAACCTGAAGGCTTGAGAAAGAAAAAATCAAGTGCTTTTGCGGGGTCTTCCGTTCAACACAAGCGTGTGCCTGTGCATCGCGGAAAGATTAAGGATATCATGAACACCGAAGTTATCACAATAGCTCCTGAAAACACGTTGTACGAAGCTGCCCAGCTAATGGGTAAAAACCGAATTGGAAGCTTGATTGTAACAAAATACAAGACGCCTGTAGGCATGATAACCGAGAGAGACCTGTTAAATGTTGTAAGCTGTGGAGTTAAGTTAGAAAAAGATTGGATAGGCGGCCACGTCAGCATACGTGAGGAGAAAGTCGAGGGCGTCATGTCTTCCCCTGTCATTAGAATTTGCCTCACAGTTCCGATAAAAGAGGCAGCTCGAACGATGATTGAAAAAAGAATAAGACGCCTTGCAGTCTGTGACTCAAAACAGGTTGTTGGGATTATTACAGCCTCAGACATGATCAGGAACCTGCCTCACGTTCCCGAAGGCGTGAAAGTATGGTTTGAAGTTGACTATTTTATGACAAAGCAAGTAGTAACCGCTGACGAGAAAATGCTCTTGGAAAACGTAGCGATACTCATGGCTGAAAAACGCGTAGGCAGCGTTATCGTCACAAGCCGTGGAGAACCAACAGGGATTTTCACTGAACGAGACCTGCTCACGAATTTTTTGGCTAAAGATAAATCATTGGTAGAGGAAGTAGGTAACGCCTGTTCATCGCCACTTATTACCGCGCCTACAGGTATTAGCGTTCGTGACGCCGCAGTCATCATGACGGCAAAACGCATAAAGCGTCTTCCAATTATTGAAAACCAGAAAATCGTCGGCGTTCTCTCAGCACGTGACTTGGTCGAGGCATACGCACGGGACTGAAGCCTGCTGACAAGTTTGTCAAGAAACCTTGACTATAACTTGGTCAAGAAACGTTGACAAGAACACTTTAATCACGGTAGGGGCTATTCACAAACAATGATTCATGACCGATATTTTGAGGGAAGAAAATGAATAAGGCGGGCGTTACAAAGGGCAAGTTCATCGCTGTGGTAATCATAGCATTAATCGTGGTTACTAGTGTAGTAGTGCTTTTGTCGCTTCCCGCGTCTCCGCAACCAAGCAGTTCCATCACTGTTAATCCGTCTTCAAGCAACTGGCCTATGTTCCGCTACGACTTAAGTCACACAGGTTACTCCGCCAGTACGGCTCCAACCTCACCCAGCCTGCTTTGGGACTTCACAACCACAACCGAATACGCGTTTCCAGAGAGTGAAGGAAGAGAACCGTTAACAACTTCGTCAGTCGTAGCAGACGGCTACCTGTACTGCAGCGGTGTCATAAACGTTTACTGCCTTAACGCTTCCAGTGGAGAACAAGTCTGGGTTTACCCCACAGGCGGGCTTGATTCGGCTACGCCGGCGGTTTCTGGGGGATACGTGTATGTGGGAGTCGCGGCGCTTCTGAATGATATTCCATCCCATCCAAATGTCGTTTGCCTTGACGCCTTAACAGGCTCCAAGATATGGAATTTCACAACCTCAGAATCCGTTTCATCTTCTCCCGCGGTTGCCAACGGCTACCTATACGTGCAATGTATAGACGGAAGCTTCTACTGCCTCGACGCGTTGACAGGTAACAAGAAATGGAGTTGCCAGCTGTATGGCGTTGGGCGGTCGTCACCTGCGATAGTGGATGGGCGCATTTATGTTGGTTCGGGAGATGGCAACGTCAACTGCATCGACGCAGGCACAGGCAAAATAGAGTGGCAGTTTATGACGGGAGGAGACAAACCTTACGAGGCGCATGCTGTGTTGTCTTCTCCAGCCGTTGTTGACGGCAGGGTCTATGTGGGTTCGCACGACTTCAATGTTTACTGCCTTAATGCCTCAAACGGCGAAAAACTTTGGAATTACACAACTGGGTTTTACGTGGAGTCTTCGCCAGCTGTTGCTTCAGGCTACGTGTACGTGGGCGCAACCGATGAGAACGTCTACTGTCTTGATGCGTACAGCGGAGAAAGAGTATGGAGTTTTCTTGCCACAGCCGAGAACGTCACGCGTTTTGGAGTGCAGTCTTCGCCAGCGGTCGCGGACGGGCATGTTTACTTCGGGTCCAATAACTACGTATATTGCCTTGACGCGATCACGGGAGACAAGGTATGGGAATTTGCTGGAAGCGGTGAAATAGGCTATAATTCTCCAGCTATCGCCGACGGCGTGGTGTATATTACCACGGAAGGCGGCTACGTCTACGCCTTCAAATAACATATTTTTAATAATTTGTGCGCCCTTTCAATTGGTTAATTAGCGCGCTCATGCTGACAATTATCAACTAAAATGCTGCACTTCAGTTGATTATTTTTAGTTTTTTTTATGCAAGTTGGCAAATATTAAATACATGTGGATACAATAACGGTGTTTCAGGAAAAAATAAGGGAAGGAGAAAGATGCATCGTGAAATGAAAACGTGTACAATAGCTTTTGCGGTTTTGCTG
>CAZYUQ010000067.1:0-8534 GCA_964650565.1 uncultured Candidatus Bathyarchaeia archaeon
GGCTATTACGGTTCAATCTTGCGAGTCACCGGTAACACGTCTTACGCTCAGTATCTCGCTAAACTTTACCTACAGAGCGGACTGGAAAACATAGCTGACATGAAACCTGAGTGGGGGTTGTCCTTTAACATCACCGATGTCGACCTCCACGTTGAGTGGTTCTTGCCTACGAGTAACAGTTCAGGCCAATTCTCCATTAGCTATGATCTGCCGGGACTCGGCTTTTACGATTTGACTTGCACGGTACAAAACATACTGAATGTGCAGGTTCTTAGCTCAGATTCTGAGGACGAGGCACGTATTAGCATAAACAAGGAAGATGCTGAACCGGTGACTATCTTGTCGATGAATAACTTTAAGTTCTATCGCTTCGATAGCGAGAATCAGACTTGGGAGCCTGTTTCTCCGACTATTGAACCAGTGGTTTTCGCAAATGGTACTTACTTGATCAATGTTCCTTCAGGTGTTACTACTACCTCGTACATGGTTCAAGTTAAAGACAACAGGGGGATATCGGTTGTTGCTTCGTCTTGCAGCCGTTATGTTGCCACTTTGAATTGGACGACTGGCGGCGGCGGTGAGGTGCATTATGTAGACAACAACAGTTCAGACGTTGATTCCTCTGCAAATAAAGGGTCTCAATCGAACTTCGCCGCGCAAAAAGCTGAACCTGATTCGATTTACGACACTTTGACAGAAGTGAACACTGGCAGTGGCGTATCATATGTGACGCTAATCGATAGTGAATCTTTCGAGGGAACGTTCCCTCCAACAGGATGGAGTAAAACGAGTTCCGACTGGAAAAAATCAAGTAGTGGTCAAGGTTATGATGAAAGTTATTCAGCGTATTTTGACGGGGGCTGGCATCGCTCTGGAGAGCTAACTACTCCCGCTCTGGATTGTTCCGATGCTGATTCAATATGTGTGGACTTCTGGTACAAAGACGATGGTTGCGAGGCAGGCGAGTTTTTACTTCAATACTATGATGGATCAAATTGGGACTCAGTTACTGGAGGCGATTTGGGTGCTAATCAGTCTACGTCTGGCTGGCTTCACTACCAACAGAATATTACTGATTCGCAATACTTCAAATCAAACTTCCAAATCAGAATTAAGATGACTACTAACAAGAATGGTGACGATGCGTACGTTGATCTATTCACCGTGACAAAAGAAACAAGCGGCGCCAACTATGAGCTGGACCTTGAAGAGCAATGGACTAACGTTAACATGACAAATCCTCTCCAAAAGCTATGTATCAAAACAGGCACATTGGAAACAGAACCCTTGAAGGTTGACGCGTGGGACAACAACACCAGTACTTGGGTAAACTTAATCAATGGATTGGTTGCAAACCAATGGAACAACGTCTCTGTTGATCAATATCTTTCAGAGAACTTCACTATAAGGTTCAAAGGAAGCGCAGAGACTTCAGATCATACGCAGACTTCATGGGATATTGATGCTGTGCTACTTCAACCTCAATCCGGCTTGGGTGATATGTTGTCAGCGCAAAAAGATTCAACGGTAGCTGTTGAATGGTTGCAGAATGGCACTATGAGGTTGCTGGGGCAGAACCTGCAGTTGTCCACTCTGGAGATGCCGATTCCGCCTATATCAGCAAAAGGTTTGCGCCTGAACCAAACCATAGACGGCGTGGACCAAGAAGTGCCTTTCCAAATAGAAGACTGGGCGTCAGAGTACAGAGTTCCACTAGGTTTAACGAATAACATGACAGTGTTCAGCAACAGGCAGATGCTTGTCTTTCTCCTAAGCAGAAACGTGACTCAAGTCACTCTATGGTGGAACGGAAGTGACTTAGCAGTCCCGACCCCGCTGTCCTACGTAAATACCTGCTTTAGTGATAACCCATCTACCAGGACCTTGAGCAATGGCAGAATATCTCTCCACTTTGAAAGCAACTTCAACCCCGTAACGTCTACGGTTATTAGCAGCGGCAACTCTAGCACAGCATACTTCATGCGCATAAACGAAGAAAGCAGCACTTACGGCTCTGGCTCTGTTGCATACGTAATAACCAATGGCGTTGTAAGGGATGTTGTGCTACAGGAAGCAGAGTGGAACGATGATGTCTCAGGAATCGGCGGTGCGGATGGGTGCCCAAACGTTTACGCAAACATCGTGCTAACACTGCCAGCTGAGACATCCTTCTACACTTATCAGTTGAGACTTATGTTCATAGACTCGCAGCTTGATAGAACAATCACAGACTTATGCCCCATCAAACTATCAACAACTTTCAGCTCATTTACAATTCAGACTGAAAACGGAACCATAGACGATGTCGCTACAGGAACAGGCACCTTTTCAAACTATACGTCCGGCGGCTGGACTGCACATCATTGGAGCCAATTCGTTTCCGGCTCAAGCGGCGCGGGAATTATGTTCACTGATACATCGAATATCCTGCTTTACGCTTTTGATTCCATAGCTGAAAACCCCACGGGAGCGCTGAAGACAAGCACCACTAGCAAGACTATCGAGTTAGATCCCGTCTCTCTGTACACAGTGAATCCGTTCACGAGCGCGATGGACATAACGTGGAAAGGGGCAATTGCGACCTTTGATTCACCTTCAACTCCAGTTTACTACTTGAACGATGGTGAACCAGCTGGCCTATGGATACTCGCGGAGTATCAGCCCCAAATAACCGTGACCGCGGAAACCTAAGACTGGGGACGCCCGCCGATAAGCTTGCTGAATAGAAACACTATTCGAAGGCTGCAGCATCGCGTTTTTTTAACAGGCTTTCTCTCGACAACTTTGCAAAACAGTAGAAGCTCCACGCGAACAGCACTCCACTTAAGCAAAAAAGCATAACCCACTCGGAAACTAACAGCGCATCTATTCTCACAAGCTGATAGTTACCCACACCCAGCAACGGGAACAACGTGAAGCCTAAAAGATAAAGCGCAGCCATGAAAAGCGCCACAATCTTCATGCCACTCAGTAACATTGGTTTGTATTCTTTCAAACGTCTCAAGTCGTCGCTTGAAAAACGAAAGCCCACGAGTTCCCACCGTGATTGGGATTTACGTGGATTTTAATATAAACTCAGTTTCCAAAAGCAGAATACCTTGAAAACCGAAATATATTAAGTACGGTGCTGTCCGAATCAGAACTGCTGGGGTTTAGCGAAAACAACACCCACCATATTCATGGAAAAAACGCAGATCACAACTACATTTCAACGCAACTATAACCCAAAAGTTACGAACAAAATCACGTTCGCGCCAAAAACTCTCTAAAATCCCTGTTAACCTTCACTCTGCTGTTTGCCTCATCAACAACCGCAAAATCAAACGTGCACAAGAACGCTGCAATCCCCTGCGTTTTACGCTCAGCCAACCCCACATGTTGCTGCAACTCCGCTAACCCATGCCATTCCCCATCACTGAGAATCTCAAGCAATAGTGCAACTTCTGATTCTGAACCCACAACATGCACCTCTTTTAATCACTGCTATCACGCTTGGTATTTAAATGCCTTTTGAGTTTCTTTTTCAGAGTTCTCCTATAGAAGACTCTACACAGTTGTTTATACTCCAATTCCATTCTCCAACACCCTGACCAATCCTCATCCCAAACACCAAAAAAACAAGCACATTCCCACATGACCAGCGTAAACCTTATATTTCGATTATGAAACACACCTGTTTATGTGGTTAACTGTGACGACTCCTAACTGCGGAAAAAACTTCTGGTCCGGATGCAACGCCGGACACAGCCCAAACTAAACAGCAGTTAACCGCCTACAACTCGCCGTTTTCGGTTCTTACTCGCTGTTTGAATTTGGTGATAAAAAAACATGAAAAAGGAAAAACGTATAAACGAAACAAAAAGCTTCAATGCGTCACCAAGCATATTTACAAGAAACCCAGCATACAAGAGGCTAGAGTAAAATGCACAAAAAACTATTGATCCCCGGACCCACAGAAGTCAGCCAAGCAATACTCCAAGAACAAGCCCACCCGCTAATAGGCCACAGAAGCAAAGAATTCTCCCAGCTCTACGCGGGCATAACAGAGAAACTAACTCGCTTCTTCGAGCTGCCAGCGGACTGCAAACCCACCGTAACCACCGCTTCAGGCGCCCTATGGTTCGACATCGTAGGCAGAAGCATTGTAAAAAACAAAGCTCTCAGCTGCGTCAACGGCGCATTCTCCGCACGCTTCGCCAAAACAATCAACGCATGCGGCAAACAAGCCGACTATCTAGAAGTAGAATGGGGCAAAGTACCCAAACCCGACCAAATCGCAGAAAGACTCGAAACAGGCGAATATGACACGGTAACAGTATGCCACAACGAATCCTCAACAGGCGCACGAAGCCCAATCAGCGAAATCGGAAAACTAATCCGCCGAGACTACCCCGACGTGATGCTCGCCATAGACAGCGTCTCAGCCATGGCAGGCGACAAAACCCTACCCGCGGAAATAGGCTGCGACGTAATCTTCGCCTCAACCCAAAAATGTTTCGCGTTACCGCCTGGATTAGCAGTGGCGCTCGTAAGCGACCGCGCCATAGAACGCGCCCAGCAAGTCCCCAACCGCGGCGCCTACACCGACCTCGCGGAAATCTTCGAGTTTGAGAAGAAACACCAAACGCCATCCACCCCGAACATTCCATTATTTTACGCGTTGAACAAACGCATGGACCTGTTGCTGGAGGAAACTTACGACAGAGTTTACCAGCGCCACAAGGACATGGCAGCTTACACGCAAACATGGGCGAAGAAGCATTTTGAAATGTTCCCCGAGCAAGGCTACGAGTCAATCACCGTAAGCTGCATCAAAAACACCCTCCAGAAAAACGTGAAAGAATTAAACGAGAAACTCTCGGAAAAAGGCTTCGTAATCGGCAATGGCTATGGCAAGCTGGCTGACAAAACCTTCCGCATCGGCCACATGGGCGAATGGCAACTTGCAGACATCAAGCAAGTTCTCGCCGCCATAGACGAAATCTGGAAGCTGTAAAAATGACATATAAAATCCTCATCTGCGACAAAATCACCGACGAAGGCATAAAAATACTTGAAGAAAACAACTGCCAAGTCACTAAAGCTTGGGACATGCAGAAAACCGAACTGCAAAAGATAATAGGCGAATACGACGCGCTCATCGTGCGGTCGGCAACCAAGGTAACCGCCGATTTAATTGCCAAAGCAGATAAACTCAAAGTCATCGGGCGCGCAGGCGAAGGCTTAGACAACATCGACCTCAAAGCAGCAGCAGAACGAGGCATTGCGGTGGTGAACACGCCCCACGTGTCCGCCATAAGCGTAGCTGAACTTACAATCGCGCATTTGTTGGCTCTCGCCAGAAACACCATCGAAGGCACATTGACTCTGCGGGAGGGAAAATGGGTGAAAGAAGAGCTTACAGGCGTGGAAGTCCGCGGAAAAACCCTTGGCATCGTCGGCTGCGGAAACATCGGCAAAGAAGTGAAAAAACTCGCGGTGGCATTAGGTATGAAAACCCTAGGCGTAGACGTCTGCATCGGACGCGGTGCAGTGCCCCTTGACCAAATGCTGCCCAATGCCGACTTCATAACCATCCATGTCCCCCTAGCACCGCACACAAGGCACATGCTGTCCACCAGAGAGTTCAACATAATGAAAAACGGCGTTATGCTGATTGACTGTTCACGCGGCGGCGTAGTCGACCAAGAAGCACTCTATCAAGCGTTGAAAGCAGGCAAAGTGAAAGCCGCGGCAGTTGACGTTTTCGAAGAGGAACCCCCAAAAAACAGCAAGTTGCTGACGCTTAGAAACGTTTACGCAACTCCGCACATCGGAGCCCAAACCCGCGAAGCCCAATTAAAAGCAAGCACACAAATAGCTGAACGTGTAATTGAAGCGCTGAAACAAGCTGCGAGCTGAAACGCATGGTAGACATCAAGCCCTTCAGAGCCGTAAGATACACCGAAAAAGCTGGCAACCTAGAAAACTTGGTAACTCCGCCTTACGACAAAATCGACAGCAACCAGCAAAAAGAATACTATGCTAAATCACCGTACAACTACTGTCGCCTGATTCTGCCCATGGAAAAAAACAAGTACGAAACCGCCCAGCAGCGAATCCAACAATGGCTAAGCGAAAACGTGCTTGCAAAAGACACTGAGCCTGCAGTTTTTGTTTACCGACACGAATTCAAGTTAGCAGGAAAAAGCTGCACTCGCACAGGATTAGTTGCGGCGTTGCGGCTTCACGCTTACAGCGAAAACCAAGTTTTTCCCCACGAAGTAACACATAGAGCCCCAAAAGCTGACCGCTTAAACATGCTACGCACCGTGCAGAAGGATTTGGAACCTGTCTTCCTGATATTCTCCGACCCAGAAAACCAAGTCGCTAACTTTTTCGCAGAAAACACAAAAACCCCGCCAGCCATGGCAGTTGAAGACGCCTCAGGAGTTAAGCATACTATTTGGCGCGTCACCAACCCAGAGAAAATCCAGTTCATCCAAAAAGCGTTCAGGGACAAAGTGCTCGTAATCACCGATGGGCACCACAGGTACGAAAGTGCACTTGCGTACAGAGACGAAAGGCGCAGGCAAGAGGCGTCGACTGAAGATTCAGCCTTCAATTTCCACATGAGCTACATGGTGCCTGTTCAAGATGAAGGGCTAGTGATTTTGCCCACGCATAGGCTCCTGAAAAAATTCAGGCTAACCAACAACGCCTTGCGGCAGCTCAAGAAGTTCTTCGCGGTTTCAGAAGTAGCGCCAAAGGTTAACGCTTTGGACGGTTTTCTTGAAAGCCACAGGCAAGCGCACGCGTTCTGCATTTATGACGGAACAAAAGCTTACGGGTTAATCTTGAAGGATGAAAAAGCCGTTTCTGAGCTTGTAAACAATGGTAACTCGAATGAACTGCCGATTCTTGATGTGGTGATACTGCGAGATTTCGTTTTTAAAATTGTACTGAAGACTGGCGAGTTGAAGATTGACGAGGACATACTTTACGCGGATTCCACGCGAAGCGCTTTGGAGAAGGTTGACTGCGGCGAAGCTGAACTTGCTTTTTTGGTTAACTGTATAGATCCTGAGACGGTTTGGCAGATAGCGCAGAAACGTGAGCGGCTGCCTGAGAAATCCACGGATTTTTACCCGAAGCCAGTTTCTGGTTTAATGATGATGGATATTTCTTCAAAGGAAAAACTGTAACCGCCGCTTCTGGCTGCGGCTTACCCTTTACGTTTTGGTTGAATGCAAATTATTATAAGGCTTAAGGTAGCAAACAGGTGTCCATGCATAGACGCGTGTGAGGTTATGAAATGAGCGAAAGTAATGTTGTTGAACAAAGCGCTGATGCAAGTGGCACAAAAACAAGTAGCGCTGCGAAAAAGTACATTGCTGAGTTGGTCGGCACATTCGTCCTGGTGATGGTTGGCTGCGGAACCATGGTTTTTTCAGGGCTTAACATCGCAGGAGTCGTGGGCATATCCCTTGCCTTTGGGCTTCCCTTGATGGCTATGTTCTACGCTATAGGCGGAATTTCTGGATGCCACATAAACCCAGCAGTATCCCTGTCCATGTTAGCTTTAGGCAAAATGAAAGCGAAAGATGCTGCCTTCTACATTGTGGCGCAGTGCATAGGTGCCGTAGTTGCGGCAGCAATACTTTACGTAATTGCTCTCGGCAGCTCACAGTACAGCTTAGCAGCGGCTGGTTTAGGTGAAAACGGGTACGGCGACGCTTCTCCCGCAGGTTTCTCGATGATGTCAGCGTTCATCGCTGAGTTGATTTTAACTTTCATGTTTGTGCTGGTTGTTCACGGCTCAACTAGTGCGAAAGCGCCGAAAGGTTTTGCAGGAGTGTCCATTGGGCTGAGTCTAGTTTTCGTTTACCTGTTGGGGATACCAATAACTGGTGCTTCAGTGAATCCTGCTAGAAGTTTAGGTCCAGCCGTAATATTTGGCGTCTTTGCTGACACCACTGCTTTAAGTCAGCTTTGGCTTTTCTGGGTGGCTCCTATAATTGGCGGGTTGCTGGCGGCACTTGTCTGGAGACTAATTGAGTAAAAAACTGCTGAATAAACTAGGCGACGCTTCCACATCTTTTTTTGTTTGTTCAATTTGCTATTTGATGTATTTTGTGGCGTGTCTCTTGAATTTTTTCTTGCAGGGTAAGCTGCAGAAATGGTAGGTTTCGCCTTGATAGGTGATTTTGAACTTGGCTGTGTTTTCGTCAAGAACCATGCCGCAAACTGGGTCTCTAAACATTATATTAGCCGTAACCTCATGGAACACTCTACGTTCTACCTATTATGGTTAGTGGTAAAAAACAAGGCTAACACCTCTATCGCGTGCTCTGTGAGACTACCCCGCCCATCTATAAAGGCCTGAAACGTGGCTTTGGTGTTTGTCAAGAAATCTTCAAAATCGATTCTCTATAACACAGAAAAAAGGAAAAGAGGAAGAATCAGGCTTGTGCCTGTCCCTGAGGGGTGAGTAGCAGCTTTGAATCGGCGAATCCATGTCAGACGATGCCGTTTCGAGTGCTTCTATTTTGGGT
>CAZYUQ010000068.1:0-8156 GCA_964650565.1 uncultured Candidatus Bathyarchaeia archaeon
TTTCTGTAGCTGTTTTCAATGAAATTTCGGGTTTTGAGCATATGTGTTGAACAGTTTGCTTTTCGGAGCCTTTTACGCTGCGGGGAGGGTGTTTCTTGTTCTCTGTTTGCGTATGTTTCTCGTTTTGATATGTTGTTAATGGCATAATGCTTGGAATTTCATGTGTTTCTGTATGCTTGGATTATGTCCGTATCTTTATAATGCTGATTTATTACGTATAGAGACGTGCGACACGCGTAATTAAGTGACGTGTTGTACACAAAGCGGAACAGGAAAAAGGGGCAAAACAAAAAATGTTCAAAAACCAAAAAGAGGCTCAAGTCAAACTGACAAAAGGGCTTTTAGATATGATAGTCTTGGAATTGTTAAACGAGCAGCCTATGCATGGGTATCAGGTAATTAGTAGGATTCGCAAGTCGTTCGGCGTTTATCTTGGACCTAGCACAATTTACCCACTTTTAGGTTCGCTTGAAAAGAAAGGGCAGGTTTCAAGTGTCTGGAACATGCAAGGTGAAAGACCGCGAAAAGTTTATCAGCTCACAAGCGAAGGAAAGGAGTTGCTGAATTTCGCAGAGAACTCGCTTAATCTGATAGTCAAGAAGATTGGAGTGTATAACGGAGCAAAGAGTGCCGATGAAACGGAGCAAACAAGCGTAGCTGCCTCCGGTTTACTGAAGAAAACGAAACTGTGTTCCGCTCCAACGCTCTAAAAAGGGAACGTTTCCCTGTTACTTCACGTTTTTATGTGAGTAATATGTGAGTGCACGAAGTCTTGTTCCTCAAGGGCTTTGTGTATTAGGTCTTGGATGGCGGCGTTCAAGTTTCCATTGTAGTATGGGTGTACAATTTTTTCAGCGAACTCTGCGAGCGCTGACGCAGGCACATCATGTAATGTTAAGTCTACGAGAAGGTCGTTTTCTGTGGCTAATACTGCGGTTTTCTTTTTCATCAGCTATCCCTTAGGCTTGATGGGTATGGTTCGAACCATTAAAAAGTCCAGTGTTGAACCAACCCTGCGGCGCAGGGGAGAGAGTTAAGTGAAAGTGATTAACTTTGCTTTTGTGCAGTCTTTGCCCAGAAAATGCTTGGTCAAGCACTTGCGGTTGTTTATCCTGTTTTTCATCGCCATTCATGCGCGCTTCAGGCTGTTTTATCAACAGACGTACTTGCGCAAGCAGATTTTTTGAACAAAATGAACGCCTATCCTGCCGCTTTCACTTCAACCTGCAGTTTGCGCGTGATTTAGAAGAGACTATTCTTTTGTTCGGAATAGTTCAGTGAAGCCTCTGCTAACTGGGAAGGCCGTGTCAGTGGTGAATGAAACATCTACATGATCAACGCTTGGTAAAGCTCTTATACTATTCACTAGTTTAATTCCGCTCCTGAAATCTCTGATGGCTGCAACTGCCAGCACATCGAAGCTACCGATGATTTCAGTTTCCAAGAATATGTCTCGCATTTTTTTCAAGGCGTCCATAGTCTCTTTCTTTTTGTGGTTTGGTGCGTTAGTTATCATTAGTTCGGCTTTGCCTTGATATCCAACTTTCAACAGATCCACAATAATAGCCGAGCGCAAAATTGCTCCTTCTTCTTTCATTTTTGCGTACCTTATTTGCACAGTTTGCGGTGAAACACCGATTTTTTTTGCTATTCTCGAAAAAGCCGCTTGCGCGTTTTTTGTTAATTCTTTCATTATTTTTTGGTCAATTTCATCCATGAAATTCATGCCTCTGTAGGCTGCAGGCTGATATTTTCAAAATTGAATGTGGGAGTACTCCAGATGCTGATGGTTACTTTCCTTACACTTGGGCATCCTTTTATGGTTTGTTTCAAATTTTCTATTTCGTGAAGATTATTTGCAACTACAAAAAGAAACAAATTGTCTTCTCCCACACTCCGAGAGAGCATTATCAAATGCACTTTCTCTTCAATCAATTTGAGAACTTTTGATTCTTGACTATGATGCAAACTTATGCCGATTGATGCTGGAAACATGTACCCTAAGCGGCTCATGTCGTTGAATAGAACCGTGCCTGTAATTACACCTTCAGCTTTCAGCCGACTAATGCGTTTCATTATAGCGGTGGATGATACACCGCACTTTTTTGCGATATCGGTTATTTTTTTGCGAGCATCTTCAATTAGTTCAGATAGAATTTTCGCGTCGATTTCGTCGATGTTAACTGCTGGATTCATCGCGAGTCTATTAGGTAGACTACTTTCCGTAAATAAAAGTTTTTGGCAGTATCTCGGATTCTTTCAAGCAACGAAATGAAAAAATCAACTTTAATCCCATTCAAAGTTGATTATATTCTCTTTACGACGGTTTTTTGGAAAAAGTTAAATACCAAATGTTGATATTCAACAGCATAGAAATTATAGGAGAAAAAACATTTGCAGTTCTCAATAAGAAACACAACCAAGAGTATATCTGTGACTGCTATAGTTCTATTGATAGCTTCTGTTATACTATTACCACTGCCAGTGCAGGCTCAAACTGGAATGCCTACAGACCCAGGTTCAGGAATTAGCGGGGCACTGCCGGCAGGAGCCACACCTAGCATAACAGTTGACACTGACGCTTGGCTTAGTTTCAGACCAAACCCTATTGGGGTTGGTCAAACTTTGCTTGTTAACATGTGGACAACTTCCCCCACTAGTCCAATGCGCTACCATCAGGGATACACAGTTACAATAACAAAGCCAGACGGAACCATTGACGAAATCGGTCCGATGAATTCATACGCTGCTGACGCCACTGCATGGTTTGAGTACATACCTGACCAAGTTGGCACATGGAAACTCAAATTTAGTTTCCCTGGGGAATATTACCCGGAAGGACAATGGTACAATGGATACTTAGTGACGAACTCTTC
The DNA here is from genome assembly GCA_964650565.1 of uncultured Candidatus Bathyarchaeia archaeon. Taxonomy (GTDB): domain Archaea; phylum Thermoproteota; class Bathyarchaeia; order Bathyarchaeales; family Bathycorpusculaceae; genus JAOZHU01. The sequence goes on from CAZYUQ010000068.1 coordinate 2,877, forward strand.
AGGTTATTACCTTGATTCAGCCTACTACGAGCCCTGCTCCACTGCAGAACAAGAACTTATTGTGCAAGAGGCACAAGTGCTTTCGTGGCCTCCGTCACCACTGCCAACCGACTACTGGACACGACCCGTACACCTTGAGAACAGAGAATGGTGGTCAATAGCCGGGAACTTTCCCGCTTTCGGCCTCGTAGGCAGCGGTGATTACTGGCCTGCGGACACGAACCCCTACATAGCTGGCTACAACTTCGTTCCTTACGTTCAAGCTCCAAATACGGGACACATTTTGTGGAAACGGCAAGGAGCCGACGCTGGAATAATCGGTGGCGCAGCAGGGGCATACAGCCGAAGTGGAAACCCTGGTGTGCCTAACGTGATCTACAACGGACGATGCTACCAAACAATGACCATACCGGTAAACGGTGTTCCAACCAGCTGTGCAGTATGCTATGACTTACGCACAGGCGAACAGTACTATGCAATACCCACCGCGGAAGGCGGTGTCACACCCGATGTAATATCATACACGAGAGGGACAGCCGTTGCTGTGGCGGGAGCTACAGAGTCTAATACATATTCAGTGGATCTTTTGGCGTTCACAAGCAGTACACTTTACAAAATCAACCCATGGACTGGAGCTGAACACTTGAAGTAGAAGGCATGTCCCCACAAAGAATTGGCGGTATCCAAGGCGGTTCATCATATGGCGGCTTTTACGATGACCCCTACGTCGTGACCATACAGAGAATTGGAAGTCAGAATTACTTGGTTAAATGGACCACAGAAGGAAGTAGCAGGACTTTCGCTTCAAGAGTAATATCAAACGTCAGCATACCGTTTGAACTACCACCGTATCCTGGTGGCATTCTAGGCTATGCTGGGTACGCTTTTGATTTCGAAAATGACGTTGCTGTATGGATGTGCGGTCTTGCTCCTACGGGAATAGGCGTATACTACGGAACATATATGCAGGCTATCGACATGAGTACAGGGCGACTACTATGGAACAGAACATACGAAGATACCAGGTACAGCACAAGCTGCTTCGTCGCTGACCACGGAAAAGTCGCTGTATTAATGGAGAAAGGATTCTATGAGGCTTTCGACATACGCACAGGAAACGTAGTGTGGAAGAGCGAAGTTATGAATTATCCTTGGGGATCAGATAGCTTCGGAGCCTACGCTTACCAGTCGGCTTATGGACTTCTCTACAGGCAAAGCTACGACGGCGTCTACGCGTTCAACTGGACCAACGGCAACATAGAATGGTTCTACAAGGCTTATGCTGTTCCCTTTGAAACGCCATACACTGATGAGAATGGCGTAGCGGTTTATTCATTCAACGCAGGAGGAATGATCGCTGACGGAAAGCTGTACACCTATAATACTGAGCACACACCCACCTATCCACGCACGCGAGGATGGGGAATCCACTGCATAAATGCAACAACTGGTGAAGGTCTATGGACAATGACGGGCTCTCAGACTCCAGCTGCTGTCGCTGACGGCTACCTAGTAACCAGTAACCCAGACGACGGCCACATGTACGTCTACGGCAAAGGCAAAAGCGCAACCACAGTCGAAGCGCCGTTTACTGAGATAACGTTAGGGCAAAAAGTAATGCTGAAAGGCACAGTACTAGACCTGTCTCCAGCGCAGCCTGGCACTCCATGCGTATCCGCTGCCTCGATGACCACGCAAATGGAATATCTACACATGCAACTCCCAATCGCTGGAATCTGGAACAACATAACGATGACAGGTGTTACAGTTTCATTGGATACAGTTGACCCGAACAACAACTACGTCCATATTGGCGACGTCACAACCGATGCGTACAGTGGCACATTTGGCTTCACTTGGGAACCAGAAGTTCCTGGGCAGTACCAAGTTATGGCCACGTTCATGGGCGACGACGCTTACAGCAGTTCGTTTGCAACGACATATGCAACCGTGGTTGAGGCACCTCCAGCAACAGCAGCACCAGAACCAGTGGTCGTACCTGACTATACGATGCTACTTTACGCGCTTCTCGTTGTAGGCATTATCGCGATAATCCTAATTCTGCTTGTACTGTTCAGGAAGCGATAAAAATGGCAACACGAAACCGAAACTCTATTTCCCCTTTTTTAGTCGATAACCAAGCAAGCATGCGGGAAGGGGCTGAAAAGGCTCTGGGTATAAAAGTAATTGCAGCTTTGCTTCGGGAAAGTTGCATTTCTTTCTTTTCTCCTTTGTGTTTGGCTCACAGAGCCTCAGCAAACCCTCCAGCAATTGCCTAATTAGGTTTAGGAGTAAATCGTAACCCGCCGACCGAGGGAAGCCCAGCCTATATAAAGCGAGTATATATAAGGGGGCTATAGACTGTTTCGAGCATAACAGTCACCAACGCACCAGATTCTGCTGAAGTTCTAATGCAAACCTAACCACAATAGGCTTCAATGAAAAAACTAATAGCCACTAACGCAGTATATTATTCAACGTTCGGCAACTGCAACGTTTAACGGTTACCCAAGCCAAAAAAGGCACAGAAGGCTCAAACCGTGAACGAGAAAAAAGAACTCCTAAACATGCTCAAGGAAATGTGGCAAAAAGGCAACTCGCCCTTACACAGAATATACTCGTCATGGGAAGAGCTAGAAGCAAACGTGGAAATACACACAGAACCAACAACACAAAAACACAAATTCCAACCATGCCCCAACTGCGGCGCAAAACAAAAAATAACCAAACCACTCGAAGACTTTTTTCCCTACCAAAAATGCACAGCATGCAACCAGCCTTTCTACGTCAACCAAGATTTAACTGTGAGAAAATTAACCGGAGAAGAAAAAGACACGCCGCAAGCATGGGTCCAGGTCATCGAAGACATCAACAAGAAAAAACTCGCAGTAACCTTCAAACTAGAATAACAACATCTGGAACAAAACCGAAAAACTCATTCCTGAAAAACTAACGCTTCTGCTGAGTCCCAGTTATGACAACAACAAAACTGAAATCCCTAAGATCACCAGTATTCGACGCCAACTCCAAAATCAACACTGCAGGAACAACCTCTCCAACACGCAACAAATAACCATCCAGATCCCAAGATAGATCCACCACCGACGCAGCTTTTCTCGGACTCCAATCACTAACCGACATACGAAGAGCCACCGCAGCAGAACCCAAATTCTTTATGTAAACCGCCTTTGTGGCAACACCACCAGAATTAATATTCCCCCAACTTAGAGATTCACAAGCAACACTGCAACTTGAATCTGAATACACCCCAACATTCATCACGCGCAATCTGCCTGAACCCCGTGGAGCAGCTAGCACACCAACCGTTGACAATGCAAGAAACAAACCCGTTATCGTGACCGCAATCATCGTAAACATAACTGTTTTCCAGAAAGCCACAGGCACTGTTCCCTCTCAGCACCGACTGTCACATCTTGATACTTAATAAGTATTCCGCATCAACAGAACAACACAGATACACTCACACAAAAACCAGAGACACAAAACAATGCTTAAATAATTTCAAACCTCTTCTTCATAAAGACCGCAAAATGACACCCGCAACGACACGCATACAGGTTTTTAACACGTTAACCCGCCGAAAGGAACCGTTTAAGCCTATTGACGAGGGCAAAGTGCGAATGTACACGTGTGGACCCACAGTGTACGATTATGCGCATGTTGGGAACTTCCGTGCCTTCGTTTTTGAGGATTTGCTTAAGCGTTGGCTGGAATATCGCGGATTAAAAGTCACGCACGTCATGAACTTGACGGATGTGGATGACAAAACCATTCGCGGTAGCCAAAGACAGCAAACTCCGCTTAAGCAGTACACGGACTTCTATGCTGAAGCTTTCTTTGAGGATGTTGCTGCTTTGAACATTAAATCTGCTGATGTTTACCCGAGAGCTACAGAGCATATTGCGGAGATGGTGGCGTTGATCAAGCGGTTGACGGCGAAAGGCTACGCTTACACGGGTGAAGATGGTTCAATCTACTACGCTATAAGCAAGTTCAAGGATTACGGTAAGCTGTCGAAAATTAAGGTTGCTGAGCTTAAGGCTGGTGCAAGGGTGAAAGTGGATGAGTACGCTAAGGAGGAAGCTCAGGATTTTGCTTTGTGGAAGGCGTGGGCGGTGGAGGATGGGGATGTTTTTTGGGAGACGGAGCTTGGCAAGGGTAGACCTGGCTGGCACATTGAATGCTCTGCTATGTCGATGCGGTATTTGGGTGAGACGTTTGATGTTCATTGTGGTGGGGTTGATAACATGTTTCCTCATCATGAGAATGAGATTGCTCAGAGTGAGGCGGCAACGGGACGGAAGTTTGTGAATTATTGGTTGCATAATGAGCATTTGCTGGTTGAGGGACGGAAGATGGCGAAGAAGTTTGGCAACTTTTACACGTTGCGTGACCTGCTGAAAAAGGGTTATGACCCTATTGCTATTCGGTTTTTGTTGTTGTCTACGCATTACAGGCAGCAGTTTAATTTTACTTTTGAGGGGTTGGATGCGGCGAAGAGTGCTGTTGAGCGGTTGCGGAATTTTGTGCGCAGGCTGCAGGATGCTGATGGGAAGGGCAGTGGGGGAAAAATCGCGGAGCTAATGCTTAGGGTGCAGGAGGGTTTTGGTGCGGCTATGGATGATGACTTGAATGTGAGTGTGGCGTTGGCGGTGTTGTTTGATTTTGTTAGGGATGTGAATGGTTTGCTGGATGCTGGTGTGGTTAGTGGGGATGAGGCGAAGCAGGTTTTCGATTTGATGGTTGGTTTTGACGGGGTTTTGGGTGTGGTTGGCAGGGTTGAGGGTGAAGCGGTGTTGCCGAAGGAAGCGGAGGAGCTAATTAAGAAGCGTGAGGAAGCGCGGAAAAACAAGGATTGGAAGACGGCTGATGCGTTGCGGCAGGAGTTGAGGGCTATGGGTGTGGTGGTTGAGGATACTGCGCAGGGTGTAAGGTGGAAGGTTGAGAAGGCTTAGTTTGGTGTGGTTTTTCCGTTGAGGTTCCAGTTGTCGGTTGCGTATTTTTCTCTGTAAAGCGTTTCGGCGAGTTCTTGTTCGTATGGTGTTAGTTCGCTTGCGGCTAGGTTGATGCTGAAGGCGTTTTGGAAGCCTTTGATGAGTGCGTTGCTTGCGGTTTCTGGCTGGACGTTGTGTTTGAGTGTTTCTTTTACTGAGGTGATTTTGTTTTTGGCTACTGCTGCGACTTGCATGCAGTTGTTTGTCCATGGTACTCGGAGTAGGGTGAACATTTCGGTGAAGTTGACGTTTAGGAGTAGGGTGC
>CAZYUQ010000069.1:0-8053 GCA_964650565.1 uncultured Candidatus Bathyarchaeia archaeon
GTATGAACCCTGCAAACTCGTCTTGAAAGAACGCGCCTATGAAAGTGCTGTTCTGCGTTGAAAGCACATTACTAGTAACCCACTGCAGTTGAACTCCATAATACGGAAAGGCTCTCTCCTGCCGTATCGGCGTTTCATTATAGATTTTCCATATGCCTTCCGCCAGTTTTTCGCTCGGCTCAACCACTATTGTTTTCACGCCGCTTTTCTCTGCTTTGCGAACCATGTTGCGCGTTTTTTTCCCTACCAGCTTCAACCATTCATCATAGGTGGTTACGCTGAGAAGTCCAACGTTGTCTTCCGCTTTTAACCATGATTCTGAAGGGTTCTCTATGGGGCAGCACCATTTTCTTTCGATGAAAGTGAAAACATCCACGTTTCTCTTCCCAAGATTTTCAACTAGCTCTTTTGTTGGGGCAACGTTGCACTTGTACTCGTTCATGTCTCTGGCTATCGTGAAGAAAAGCTTCTTTTGCACTGCTAATGTCTCAAGCTCTGTTTTCATCTTGGAGAATCTCCCTTAAGACTTCATAGAATGGACCTCTACGGTTCATTTTTCCACGCTGAAAGAGCCAAATGGGATGAAAATAGATGACGTCGCCCTTCTCGATGGCTCCTTCAGCCAACTGCTTAACTTGCGCAGCAGGATACTTGTAGCAGAGGCTGTCTATCCCAGTTGTGGGTAACTCGTGAAACGACTGTAGCGGAAAGTCGTCTGGAATTTTCGGGGCTTTGGATTTCCAGCGTCTCCACATGACTCTGGCGAGCAAGCGGGCTGTTCCGTGAATGGTGTAGCAACTGACTTTCTTCCCTGTTCTCTGCTCCAAGTTTTTCAGTTCCATGCGCGGGTCATTGACTACGTGAAGCGCTACTTCATGCTTCGAATTGTCTATTAGCTTGAGAAGCTCCTCGTCTGGAATCGTTTTAGGCGTGAAAAACCAGTATGCCCCAACCTCTCTCTTTGACTCGTTAATTATTCTGGCGATTATCTTGGCGTTCTTCAAGTATGCTCTGCTGGTTTTGATGCCTAGAGCCGTGTACAAGAAGCTTCTGACCCTAGAAGTATATGGATAGTCTACATCAATTCTTATTCGTATCAAGACTCACGCCATTCATGTCTATTGTGTGACAATAGTTCTTTTCTTTGACTCTTTAAGGATTTCCTTTGAAGCTGAAAACTCAAGCGAGTCTTCTTGCTGGGTGACTTGTCGGCGCTTGGAAAAGAAAGAATTAATTAGAGAAGCAACAAATTATGTTCGACTGCGCTGTGATTAAGGACAATATTGGAGAAGATAGCACGGGCGTTAGAACGACTCATTGAACGATAAGGTGCCATGGATGTTTAAGGACAAAACTGTACTCGTAACTGGCGGAGCAGGCTTCATCGGCTCACACATAGTAGACGAAGCGGTGAGCAGAGGCTGCGAAACCACAGTCCTAGACCTCCTGTCACAGAATAATCTGAAAAATCTAGAGCAAAGCAAAGATTCCATAACTTTAATCAACGGATCAGTTACAGATGAAAAAGTAGTAAGAGACAATGTTGACGTAGACGTCATCTTCCATGAGGCGGCGTGCAACTTCGCCCCCTCAATGAGGTCACCTATGACTGCTTTGGCCGTGAACACGCAAGGCACACTAAACATCCTCCAAAGCATGAAGGAAAAGTCAAAGGAAACCATTTTGGTATATGGCAGCACAGGCAGCGTATATGGTGAGTCACTGTACTCACCCCAAGATGAAAAGCATCCCTGTAATCCAACAAACCCGTATGCCATAAGCAAATTTGCAGCAGAGCGATACGTCAACTTCTTCGCCCAACAATATGGGTTGAAGACCGTTTGTTTGCGGTATTATAATGTTATAGGGCGCAGGCAAAACTATGGACCTGACAGAGGACTTGTTTCAAGCTTTATTATGCGCGTGTTAAATGGGGAACCACCTTTAATTGAGGGCGACGGAGCACAAAAGAGATGCTTCACAAGCGTCAAAGACGTGGTGGAAGCGAACGTTTTAGCCTGTGAAGCTGAGAAAGCCTACGGCTTGACGTTTAACATAGCTGGGGCCGAAGTGACCAGCGTAAACGAGCTGGCAGAGCTGGTTTGTTCTTTCTCAGAGAACCCCCTCAAACCGTTACACATAAAACCTAATGCACGAGAAGAATATGATTTTGAGCCAAGCATAACCTTGGCTCGCAAAGTGTTGGGATATTCGCCCAAAAACAAACTGAGCGACGTTATTCCCGACCTAATGGAATGGATCAGATGCGAATTGCAGATAAAGCAAGAACTTAGGAGAAATTAGAAAATGAAATACAAGAACCTATTAGTCGTGGGAGGAGCAGGATTCGTAGGCAGCCATGTAGTAGACGAGTTAGTCAAAAACGGAGCCGAAAAGGTAGTTGTCGTCGACAACATGTTCCTTGGAAAGACCGCGAACCTCAACGAGTCAACTCGGAAAGGAAACGTAGTCATTTACAGGGAAGACGCCCGCTATTTGACTGCTCTTGAAAACATTATTGACCGCGAAAGACCTGAGGCAGTTTACAATCTTGCAGTTAAATGCTTGCCGTATGGCTTCATTGACCCTGAAGGCGCGTTCATGACTGGAGTTGAAATCGCGCATAACTTGGCTAACCTGCTCAGGAAGAATAAGTTTGAGCGGTTACTGCATTTCTCCAGTTCTGAAGCATGCGGCAGCGCAGTGCACGTGCCGATGGATGAGAATCACCCGTTAGACCCCAACAGCCCATACGGCGCTGGAAAAGCGGCTGCTGACCTGCTTTTGCTTTCCTACTACAAATTGTTCGAGCTTGAGGTCAGCATCATACGTCCTTTTAACTTCTACGGCAGACGACAAAACATGGAAGCCTACGCTGCAGTTGTTCCCGTGACGATTTGGCGAATACTCAACGGTGAAAAACCCATTTTGGAAGGCGATGGCCTGCAAACCCGCGACATGACGTACGTTCAGGACGGCGCAGAGGCCGCGGTTAAAATGATGGATTGCGACGAAGCAATAGGCAGAGTTGTAAATATTGGTCAAGGAGAAGAAATGGATATAAAGACACTAATCTCGACAATCTGCGACACCCTTGACTACCCTTCTGACAAAATAGAACACAGACCTCCGAGACCATCAGACGTCAGAAGGCTTCTCGCAGACATAAAGTTGGCAAAGAAGCTGATAGATTACTCCCCCAAAACAAGCTTCGCCGAAGGCATCAAACTTACCATAGACTGGTTCAAATCAAAAATGGAATGCGCAAAGCCGACGTCTTGAATGTCTCTCAAATAGTGGAGTTGCTCGCATGCGATTTGCGTTCGTAGTGGCTAGAGTTGGTGATGAAAGAAACGTTATCCAGAGGCTAGCCTTGGCGCTGGCAGATGAACTACAGAGAAGCCACGAGCAAGTTGACATCGTTCCATTCTCTCGAAAATCATGCTTTAACCCGTTCTTCTACCGCAAAATCAACAAAAAAAGCTACGATTGTGTACTCATTGCCAACGTTGGACTGCAATGTGCTTTCAGTTCCCTGCTGAAGAGGCTTAGGCTTGTGAAGAAACCTTTTATTACATTTTCTTTTGGGTCAGACATTCGTGCCACTAGACACTACCTCATCAACCTTTTTAACCGAATAAGCAAGCCAGCCATTGATTTGCTCATTGTGGTTAACCCTGACTTGGTAGAGATTGCCAAAGCACGAGGCTACCGAAACGTTGTATACGTGCCTTCTTGGTCGGAGTGTTTGGCATGAAAATCCTTTTTGCAGCACGACTTGAAGCATCGAAAGACCCAATAACGTTTGTGAAGGCAGGTATGCAGCTTCCAAATCACAAGTTCATAGTTGCTGGAGACGGCAGCTTGATGAAACAGTGCGAACTCTTGGCGCACGGTAGCAGCAACATAAAGTTTCTTGGATGGGTTAACGCTACAACAGTAAGTCGTTTGATGAAGGAGGCAGATGTTTTCTGCCAATTGGACAAAGTGGAGAACATTTGGTCTTCGTCGCTGGTGGCTGCCCTGAAAAACAAGAAGGCAGTGGTCTGCACAAATAGTGGCTACACCAGCAAATATCTGAAGGACGATTATCATGTGCTTCTCATTTCTCCACAAAGCTGCTCTGAACTAGTCAGTGCCATCGAACGGTTGTCGCGTGACAGTGAGTTACGATATCGGCTGGGAGAAAACGCGCAAGCTTTCGTGCGTGACCACTTGTCTGTTGAGAAAATTACGGAAGAAATACGCCGCTTGATAATTAACACTGTGCAAGAATGGACGCGTCGGGAAAAAACTAAAGTTACCTGAAATGCCTAAACTGAAGCGAGGTAACAGCGTGCGGCGAACTGCTGTAGGTTTGGAGGAACTATTGAATTTTAACCCCGCTCAGGTTCAGGTTCTTACCCACAGTTCTTGTCGGCAGACGCAGCTAAACTGCGTATTGAGGATAGAAAAAGGCGCATGTGTTGATGTACCGTGGAAGCAGCGTCATCTGTGCTTATTTTTTAGGCCAATCATAGAAGCCTTTGCCTGTTTTCTTTCCTAAGTTTTGAGCCTGAACCAGCTGTTTGAGGCCTGGGCTTGGATGAAATTTGGATCCGAATTCTTTTTCTAGAACTTGGGCAATCGCCATAGTTGTGTCTGCGCCTATGTAGTCCACAAGCATTAACGGTCCCATTGGCCAGTTTAATCCCAGTTTTACAGCCTTATCAATGTCGTCTCTGTCAGCTATACCTGTGGCGAATATTTCCGTAGCCTCGTTAAGAGCTGCTATTAATATGCGGTTTACGATGAACCCTGGGCAATCTTTTTTCAAGAGAACTGTTTCTTTTCCCATTCTTTTGGCAACTTCAGTAACCGTTTTTACTGTTGTGGCTGCTGTTTTTGCTCCTCTGGTTACTTCGACCAGCCTGTTAATTTGTGGGGGGTTAAAAAAATGCATTCCGCAGAATCTTTTGGGCTGTTTAATTGCAGCGGATAGTTCTGTTATGCTAATTGACGATGTGTTGGTTGCTACAATCGTTTCTGCTGGGATTAGGTTGCTGGTTTCGTGAAAAAGCCTCTTTTTGATAGAAGCGTTTTCTGTTACTGCCTCTATTATCAAGTCGGCGTCTGAGACCACTTCTTTAAGGTCCATTGTTCCTTTTATTCTGTCTAAGGTTTCCCTTACTTCTTCTTTGCTAATTTGACCTTTAGCGTTGAAGTTAGCGAGGCTTTTTTGGATTTTGCTAATCCCTTTTTCAACAAGTTCTGGTTGAATGTCATACATGGCAACTTCGTATTTACCCATCTGGGCAGCTGCTTGTGCTATTCCATGTCCCATTTGGCCTGAACCCAAAACCGCGATTTTTTTAATTTTAGTCAATTCTTGGCGCCTCTCGTCTGTTCAAATCTAATTAATTTATCCTTAAAAGGTTTTGAGCACCGCGGTGTGCGCGGTTATTTGTGCTGTTTAACGGTTTACGAGTTTAGCGATTGTGCAAAAAGCAAAAAGTGCTCGGTGTTATTTATTCAACCATTTGTCCATGAGTTCCTTCTGCAGTTTCTCAGCGCGTTTTCTAATTTTTTCAGCTTCTCCTTTTGTCTTCGCGTTCTCCATTTCGAGTTTGCGTTGTTCATTCGACTTCAGGATTAGTTTAAGGAATTCCGAATCGTAACTTTCGAGAAGCAGCTTCGCATTTGGGATAAGGCAGTGACCGCCGATTTCACCTGGAAACATCACGGGTCTGTCAAGTCGTACACGGTGAGTGTCCTCTATAAAATCAACAGCGTCATCAAAATTCGCGTTGAAACGCGCAGCGATTCTATGCATCTCTTGGAAGCATGAAATCATCCACGCGCGGTACGTTGTTTCATACAGTTTAGCAAGTTCTGCTTCCGTCGAGCTTGTTAGGACTTTGGTTTTCAAACCCACTTTTTCAAAATGACGCTGTGCAGCTTCTGCAGCTTGCGTTGTCGCGCCGCCAACATATTTTGTCCAGCGTTTGATTTCCCATTTCATGTAGTCCTTACCCTTGTGTACTCCGCGAATCGGTGAGTGTGCTATTTGGGCTTTGTTTGTTGTCTTGTGGAGTTCCATTGTTGTTTCTGGCGGTACGGTGCTGTTTATTATTGTGAGTTTCGGCTGGAATCTCTCTATGTAATTCTTCGCGTTTGTGATGAACTTCTCTTTTTTAGGGCACGGGAGGCAGATGTGCATGATGTCTATGTTTTCTGGCAAAGAGTTTTGCTTGAGGGCTTTCATTTTTTCCTCGTCAAGGTCTAACCCGTAGACCTCGTACTTGTCGCTTTCTTTGATTAATTCAAACAATGGGTGTCCAACTTCACCCAATCCCACAATGAGAACTTTCTCTTTTGCCATGGCTTAGTCTCCGACAGAAGCAAAAGTGAACAGTCAAACTATTTAAGCTTCACTTAATTAAGAAAGATGAAATGTGGAGTTCAGAGTTAACATGTCAGAGCCTAAACTAGGTCAAGGCGTGATAATAGGTAAGAACGTGCACTTCGGAGAGAAAGTGGTAATCTGGAATTACGTTGTCATAGGCGACAACACTCAAATCGGTGACGGAACCGTCGTGGGCAGCTTTTGTGACATAGGAAAAGAAGTGGTTATTGGCAGAAACTGCAGTATCCAAGCTCACGCTACAATCTCGAATGGCTGCAAAATCGGGGACAACGTGTTCATCGCCCCGAATACCAGTCTTCTCAACGACCGATACCCAAAAAGTATTCTGCTTACCCCGCCAATCGTTGAAGACGACGCGGTCGTCGGCGGAGGAGTCACAATACTTCCAGGCGTCGTCATCGGCAAGAAGGCAGTTGTCGCGGGCGGCAGCGTTGTAGCCGAAGATGTTCCACCGAGCATGGTTGTCAAAGGTGTTCCCGCGAAAGCCGCCATGACACTCCTTGAATACGAGGTTAAAAGAGAGAACTATGTCAAAGAGAAGGCGAAAAAATGAAAGTATGGTACGACGCCTGCACTGGAAAACACATAAGATACGGCATCGCAATTGCACGGCGACTCAGGAAAGCTGGTTGCGAGGTAACCTTAACCACGAGAGAACATCCCGACACGTTGGGCATAGCTCAAGCCCTCGGCGAAAAACCTGTAGTCGTGGGAAAATACGACCCTTCTTCTCTTTCCAGCCGTTTGGCAGAAGGCGCAAAGCGTATCCTTCAGTTTATCGAGCTATTCAAAGACAATCTGCCTGATGTGGCGATAGCTCATCAATCCCCAGAACTATGCCGCACTGCGTTCGGGCTCAACATCCCAATAATCTTGACTGCCGACACTCCCCACGCCTTTGCTGTGAACAAGTTGACAATCCCGTTGGCAACGAAGCTTGTTGTTTCCGAAGCCCTTCCACTCCGCTTTTTTAAGGTCTACGGCGCCCGCGAAACTATTCAGTTCAAAGGAGTAGACGAGGTCGCATGGATGCAAGACTTCAAGCCTTCAAAGATTTCCTATTTCAAACGGCCTTTGATCGTTGTTCGCCAGATAGAAACAGGGGCCTCATACGCCATAGGCGAGAAGGACTCTACGCTGGAAATCACCCGCAAGCTTTCCCCTCTCGGAACCGTCCTCTTCCTATCAAGGTACACTAAAAAAGAAATATCTGGCTTAACGGTTGTGAAGGATTTTGTTGATTCTGCGAGCCTTGTTTCTTACGCAGACCTTGTGATAGGTGCTGGCGGAACTATGTCGCGCGAAGCCGCTTTGCACGGTGTTCCCAGCATTGTACTTTCCAAGATAGGTCGCACATACGTGAATAAGTATCTGGCAAAGAAGGGTTTTCCAATATTTTTCGCCAAGCCATCAAACGTTTATATTTACGCGAAAAAATATCTCGGAAAACGTGTCGATGTTAAAATGAAACTCGCGGAACTGCAGAACCCCCTTGACATCATCGAAGACATAGCCGTCAACAGACTATTTGAAAGATTAAAAGATAGTCATTGAAAAGAACTAAGAATGAGTGACGCCGTCTTACTGCAATGAGGGCCGGTCGTCTAGCTTGGTTAGGACATTGGCTTTACGAGCCAAAGGTCGCCG
>CAZYUQ010000070.1:0-7984 GCA_964650565.1 uncultured Candidatus Bathyarchaeia archaeon
AAGGTGTAGGCGTCCATGTATTGTAAGCCGATTTTTATGGCTGGGAACGAAGTGCCCCACAGGAAGCCCGCTAAAACAGTTAACAGTACGGCTTTTTTCTTGTCGCCCGCTAACCAGCTTAGTCGCCGCAAGAGGCAGTCTCCTTTATCCTGCCACTCAGAGCCTGAACGCGTTTAAGGCTTTTGGAGCCAAGCCGCCAGTTAACCCGTTGAGAACTCATGAATTGAATAGAAGAAAAAAACGCGAGGTTAAAGAATCAAAAGAGGGCAACGGTTACTTTTTCAGCAGTTTATGGTTTTCCGCGGGCACAAAAACCGCTGCTGCTATAGTTGTGGTCCACAAGCCGTTCTTGTCGCCTGTTGCCGACTGCGTAATGTTAGCAGTTTTGATTATCAACCCGCTGGTTTTGAAAATCTGTTTCCGTTCATCCCAAGCGGTTTCAGGGTCAAACTGAATGCCCATAGTAGTCGCCAGCATCGTTGCAGCTAAATCTTCCGCGTAGTCTCCAGCCGTCTCGTCTGTTTGCCCATACGAGTGGTGCTCAGACAAGTAGCCATAATGATTTTTGCCTGAGGGGATGGCAACGCCTATGGATGAGGCAAGCAGCCTGTGCGGCTCGTTGGTGGCGTTTCTGGCTAAAACCACGAAGGTGATTTCGCCTGGCTGCAGCATTTTTAAGCCTTGTTCCCGCGAAAGCAGGTTGCATCCTGGCGGCACTATGCTTGAGACGTTTACGAGGTTGCATTGTTGGATGCCCGCGTCTCTCAGCGCTAGCTCGAAGGCTTGAAGCTGCTCTTTGTGTTTTCCGACTCCTTTGGTTAGGAAGAAGTATCCGGGTATCATTTTTTGTATCGCAAATACGAAGTGCAAACTGAGTTTATTAGCCTTTTGTTCCGAAAGGGACTTATCAACGGTTGAGGGAAAAGAATAACATAGCCCTGCACATTAGTACTTTGAGGTTTAAACCGTGTCGCGGCATAAGAGCGTGTTCAAAGACGAGGCAAAACTAGACATCAACTTTGTCCCCAGCAAGCTGCCTCACCGCGAGACGGAACACCGCCTGCTGATGCAATTCTTCGATTTTCTGCTACGGTTTCCTGAACGGATGAGCCAGCGGGTTATCATAACAGGCGATGTGGGCACGGGAAAAACCGCGCTTTCCCAACGTTTCGGCGCAGACATGACGCTTGAAGCCAACAAGGCAGGCGTGAAACTGCGTTACGTGCACGTTAACTGCCGTGAATACCGCGGCAAACTGCTGCTCATACTGCAGCATGCAATCTCGGTTTTTCACCCGACTTTCCCGAAGCGCGGCTACTCAGCGGAAGAAGTCCTCAGCATGCTCCTGCAGAGTTTAGACGAGGAAAACACGCACATGATTCTGGCTTTAGACGAGTTTGACACGCTTATTGAACGCGAAGGCGGCGAAGCTGTTTACAAGTTGACGCGGCTGCAGGAGATGCGCCCAGGCAAGCCTCAGCGGATGTCGCTTGTGTGCATTTTGCGGGATTTGAAGACCACTGAAAAGCTGGATGCCAGCGCAAGAAGCACATTGCAGCGTAATGTTATCAGCCTTGAGAAATACTCGGGGGAGCAGCTTGTTGACATACTGAGCGACCGTGTGCGGTTGGCGTTTAAGCCTTCAACGGTCCTAGAGGATGTTGTTTCTCTTGTGGCTGAGTTGGCTTCTTCCGAAAACGGCAATGCGCGTTTTGCTATTGAATTGTTGTGGCGGGCTGGAAAATACGCTGATGCAGATGGTTTAGGCGAGGTTTCGCCTGAATGCTTGCGGAAAGCGGTTTCAAGCATAATTCCGACTTTGCGTAAAAGTGAGTTGGCTTCGTTGGGGCTTCATGAGAAACTGTTTTTGCTTGGCGTGGCTCGGGTTTTCAAGGAGAGCCAGAAGGCTTATGCTTCGCTGACGGAAGTTGAGAAAGTTTACGGTGTAGTGTGCGAGGAGTATGATGAGCAGCCACATAGTCACACTCAACTGTGGAAGCACGCCCAGTTTCTTTCGGCGTTGGGCATATTGAAAACTGAAGTGACGTCAGCGGGCGCGCGTGGGCGGTCAACGCGGGTTTCTTTACCTGCGATTCCCGCGGCAGAGCTGGAGAAAGAATTAAGTGCCGCGTTGGAAGAGTGAAACACGGAGAGTTGAGAGTTATTGGATGTGGAAGCTGTTTTCTCTTCGAAGCCTAGGATGAAAATTTTGAAGCTCATTGCGCGGTTAGGCGCGCTTAACGTTTCGGACATTGCGAGGCGGATAAACTTGAATTACACGACCACGAACCAGCATTTGAAGCTGCTGGAAGCCGAAGGCGTGCTTCAGCAAAGGGTTTATGGACGGATTCGCATGTACAAGTTCAACGAAGCGTCGCCTAAGGCTAGGGCAGTGCAAAACCTAATAGAGACGTGGGAACAAGTAAATAGCAAGTAATCCTTAGCGTATATGGGGGAAGACTGCGTGTCGATGGTAGACGTGTCTGGCAAGTCGGAGATTTTTCGGGAAGCAACCGCAACAGGCGCGATACGGCTGAAGCCTGAAACCGTGAATTTGATTAAAGCAGGGAAAATCGCGAAGGGCGACCCATTGTACACGGCGAAGATTGCTGGTGTCCTTGCCGCCAAAAAAACGAGTGAGTTAGTGCCGCTTTGTCACCCGTTGCCCTTGTTGAATGTTGAGGTTGAAGTTAAAGTCGCGGATAAAACCACCGTTGAAGTGTCAGCTACTGTTAAAGCGAAGGCGCAGACTGGCGTGGAGATGGAAGCGTTAACTGCTGTTTCCGTTGGCTTGCTCACTGTGTGGGACATGGTGAAGCAGTACGAGAAGGACGCTGATGGGCAGTATCCGTCCACGGCAATCCAGAACATTCATGTTGTAAAGAAAGTTAAGCTAGGTGCAACAGCGTGAGCGAAAGCTCGAAGAAGCATAAGGCCACCGCGCCTAAAGAGTTAACTTTCGGAGTTTTCGTATGCAGCACCTCGCGGTATCAACAACTGCAGAACAGCAACAAGATAAATGATACCTCAGGCGACCTGATTGAAGCTTTAATTAAAATAGCAGGGCACAAAGTCCTGTTCAAAGAGATAATTGCAGACGACAAAACCCAAATCCAAAACGCCGTGAAAAACGTTTTAGCCTCCACAGAGTTGGATGCCGTGATTTTCTGCGGCGGCACAGGCATAGCGCCTTCAGACGTCACCATTGAAACCGTGACACCTTTTCTGGAG
The DNA here is from genome assembly GCA_964650565.1 of uncultured Candidatus Bathyarchaeia archaeon. GTDB lineage: Archaea > Thermoproteota > Bathyarchaeia > Bathyarchaeales > Bathycorpusculaceae > JAOZHU01. Next base: position 3,232 of record CAZYUQ010000070.1, read on the forward strand.
AAAACTCTGCCGGGGTTCGGAGAAATTTTCAGGTACCTAAGCTACAGCAAGGTTGGCTCCGCAGCAATATTGTCCCGCGCTGCCGCAGGCGTAGCCAAAGGCAAAGCAGTATTCTGCATCCCCGGTTCCCCTGACGCAATGCGGTTTTCAGTAGAAAGGCTTATTTTGCCCGAAGCGCCTCACATCGTCAGGCACGCACGGGAATAACGATGGTTATAACTGACAACTGCGGTCGACCACTGCTTAACCTGCGAATATCGATAACCCAGCGCTGCAACTTGCGTTGTAGTTATTGCCACAAGGAAGGCGAAGAAATTCCTTCCTGCTCCAGAGGCACAGCAGAAGAAATGACCGTTGACGAAATCGTGCACATCGCAAGAATAGCCGTCAGCTTGGGCATCGCACGGATTAAACTGACAGGCGGAGAGCCGCTTATGCGGAAGGACATCTGCGAAATCGTCAAGGGAATCGCCGCCATACCTGACGTGAAGGACATTTCAATGACCACGAACGGCACCATGCTGGGTTTCATGGCACAGGAGCTGCGTGCGTGCGGGTTAAAACGCTTGAACATCAGCCTGCCAACCTTGAACGCTGAGACTTACACGAAGCTCACAGAGGGCAAGCTGGAACCCGCTTTAGCAGGCGTGAAAGCCGCTGTCGCCGCAGGGTTCAACCCAGTTAAACTTAACATGGTTATTTTGAACGGCGTAAACGTTGACGCAGTTCAGGATATGATGGATTTTGCGCGGCAAACAGGCACGATACTCCAGCTTATTGAATTGGACCCAGTGAACGTTGACGAAGCGTACTATTCAGCTTACCACAAATTCCTGAATGAGCCTGAAGAGATGCTGCGGCAAAAAGCGGGAAGCGTGGAAACACGGCATTTCATGCAAAACCGCCACATTTACCATCTCCCCGACGTAAAAGTAGAGGTTGTGCATCCCACGGAGAACGGCGAGTTCTGCGCGCACTGCACTAGGCTGCGAGTAACCAGCGACGGCAAACTGAAGCCCTGCCTGATGAGAAACGACAACCTCGTGGACCTTTTAACGCCCATGCGCCACGGCGCAAGTGACGAAGAACTGAAAGAGCTGTTCATACGCGCAAACAAGCAAAGAGAACCTTACAAGAAGAGCTAAACAGCTTTTTGGCCCAAGGCGCCAAAAGCGTGATTACCTCGACTAACAGCGTTTAACATGCCTTCTTTATATAAGGGGGCTATAGTCTGTTCCGAGCACTAGAGCGCACAAGCAGCATGTCCTGTTTCCACGTAAAAGCAGGTTTAGTTTGCTGCGTTGTTTTTTCTCAGTGGCTCTTATGTTACGGCTGCATGAATGAAATTTTTATATGAGACTAACCAGATAAAACATTGGTTTATCTTCGCAGTTGTTAGGCTGTGTCTTTGATGAGAAAGACAATATTCAAAAAACTCGAAGCTCAAGGGCTAATCGCGAACTATAACCGTTTACGAAAGAACTTGCCGTCGAAGCTTCCAACGAGAGTTTTCATTCAAGACGAAACTTTCCGAGAGGGAATCAAAGCACCCACAGTCTTCCTAACCTACGTTGAACAAGTCAAACTTGCCAAGCTAATGGATGAAACAGGCATACACATAATCAACGTCGGTTTTCCCGCTCTATCCGAAGACGACAAACGCGCTGTCACACGAATCGTAAACGAAACCTTCGGAAAAGTAATCCTTGCAGCGTCAGCGCAACCGACAAAAAACAGCGTAGACGCATGCCTAGAATGCGGCATAAAAGAAATATCCATAGAAACGCCATACAACGGACTTAACCTCAAACAGAGACTCAACACAACCAAAGAACAAATGCTACACGACACAGTGGAAAGCATAGAACACGCACGAAAACACGACGCAACCGTAGATTTCATGCTCATGGATGGATCACGAACACCACTAGAAGACATCCTGCAGATTTTGGAGGCAGCCGCAAAAGCTGGAGCAAGCAAACTAGGCATAGCAGACTCAGTCGGCTTCCTAAGACCACTATCAACACACTATCTAATATCACACATTAGAAACGGCTTATCTGAGGCAGCGAAAAAGAAAACGGAGCTTGCCATTCACTGCCACAACGACTTTGGTTTAGCAACAGCCAACACTTTAGCCGCAGTAGAAGAAGGCGCAACTTACCTGCATACTTGCGTAGCGGGCTTCGGAGAACGTGCAGGCATAGCCCCTTTTGAGGAGGTTATCGCCAGCTTGGAGCTTCTGTACAATATTGACACTGGAGTTGACTTGGAAAGAGTGTACCGGCTTTCGCAGTCAGCTGAAAAAGCGTTTGCAGTGCCAATTCAATTTCAAAAACCGATAGTAGGTGAAAACCTTTTCGCGTGCGAAGTAGATGATGAAATAGAGAAACTACGAGCGCAACCACTACTTTGTGAGCCGTTTCCGCCTGAGATTGTGGGGCGCGAAACAAAGTTTTTCATAGGCAGAAACACGGGACAAACGCTGATTCAGAGGCTTTTGGAGCAAGCTGGAGTCAGGGCTTCACCACGGCAAATGGACGAGCTGTTTAGGCGTACTAAAAGTCCGCAGGAAAGCTTGGACAAAGGCGAAACGCAAATGACCTTCTATCAAGTGAAGAAGCTCATGAAAGACCTGCAGAAAGGCTTGTCAATGGATGACTTTTGGCGTCTGGTTGAAACGATAACACGGCAAAAGCCGAAACCACCCGCAGAATCTAAATAGCAGCAACTTTTTAGCCGCTTAGAGTTACAGTTCAAAACATAGCTGCTGCTTTATCTCTGCAACCTCTTCTGGACGCATGCTCCTCGGGTAATTGTAAATAGGTCCACTGGGCTTTTCATTATAGAATGGACGATTACAGTCTGGACACCCTGAAGTAAGAAAAGGCTGCCCAGATTCCACAGCACGCGCCAGCACCTCTTTTTTGACGCTGAAATCCACTATTCTGCCAAAAGCATCAAAACGCATACTCTCGGAATGCCCTGCACCGTTAACGATAAAGTATCTCGCAAGCTGCACTCGCCTATACGATTCAACAGGGGGTTGCGGCTTGTTCTCCAATGCCGTGCCGCGAACAGGCGTGAAAGCGAAAAGAGCAGGCAAAACATGCAGGTTCACGCAACGCTGAACAACGCTGACTGCCTCTTTCTCGGTTTCGCCCAAGCCGATAATCAAATGCGTACTAACGTTGCCTTTCCCAAAAACCTCAACGGCTTCCCGCAGCTGCCTGAACTGGCTTGCCCAACGGTATGGACCACCCGCAATTGAACCCTTAACTTCCTCGAACAGCTTCTCTGTTGCTACGTCTAAGGCTATGCCTATGCGCTCTACGCCTGTTGCTGCTAAGCGCCGTATGTTCTCGCTGTTCAACGGCTGGCACGAAACCGAAACAGGCGCATCCACATGCTGCTTTACCGCGTTCACAAGAGCAACAAGATGCGCAAAAACATCAGGGTAATTCAAGGCTTGGATGCAAACGCGCTTTACTCGCTTGCCGTTAACCGCGCTTCCGATGCTTCTGAGAACGCTGTTGACGGAGAAGACAGGCCACGAAACCCGCGAAAGCAATTCAGCGTTGCTGAGGCTGGTTCTGGCTTGAGGGCAAAAACCGCAGTTCGCCGTGCACTTGCCAGCTTTGTAAGTCATCAAGTACGCAGTTGTGGGTTCAGCGTCAAGTTTGCCCTCTAAAAGCCCGAGAACTATGGCGGAACCTAATGAAACCCGAACGCGTTGCGGCAAATCAGATTCTCCGTGATTCAATGTTCTCGCTGAACCTCCCGCCAAATCTACTGGCTGAAAAGGATAAAGAAACAACAGTATATTAGCCTAGAGTTGCGCCTGCGCTTATGGCTGCTTTGGCTGGTGAGACCGATAAAAAGGGGAAGTGAAGTTTGATTGTTGTGGGTTTACGCTTTTTTCCTGAGCAGCAGTACGCCAACTATGGCGATTGCAATGATTATGGCGACTGTAGCAACAACTACGTACATGATAATTGGCTGGATAACGTCGTTCACATTTAGCTGCGGCGGCATTGTAGGCGCAACAGTTTGCTCCGTCACAGTCATGAATGTTTCTGCAGATGACCCATAGAATGAGTTGGAGCCTGCGAACGTAGTTATGACCTTGTAGTCGCCTGGAATTGTCGTATTCAACGTGCAACCGAACTTGCCCATGAAGTCGCTTGTAGCATCGCCGAGGTGCACAAAGTTGTTGTTGGGATCAATAGCGTCTATTGACACTGCAACGCCAGTAACGTCTGCTGGAAGCGGAAACTGCGCATAAACGTGTTTCATCCACTCGCCCATGCTCGCGTCAGATACAGCGGGAACACCAGACGGGAAGCGCAGCGCCATGGTGTCATCTTGTGTGCCTGGCGACACGTCAGTAACAGTTCCAGTTATCACAAACGGCGTGCCTGCTTCGACTGCCACGTTTGGCGCTTCAACTGTGATAGCGCTGGGTCCTTTGCCAATAGCGTATACGCCTTGATCATAGCTGTTGTACATTGCTATTACGCTGTCGCCCATGATTGGACCTCCTCCCCAGTCGGTTTTTCGGAACAAGCCATTGACTCGCCATATTTCGTCGCCAGTTGTTGCATTGAGACATATGGCTGGTGCACCGCGGAATAATGGGTTGATAGGGGAATGCTCGCTATGGAAGAAGTCTAGATATCCGCCGCTGACAAATAGGGGCTCAAGGTTCCAATTGTTGCCCCACAGGAATTCCGTGTAGGGGTCTGTTGCGTTG
>CAZYUQ010000071.1:0-7971 GCA_964650565.1 uncultured Candidatus Bathyarchaeia archaeon
GTTTATAACCGTGTGAAGGTTGCCGTCTGAAGTGAAAATGGTAATCGATTTTCTTCCTGAACTGACGCCGTAAACTGCGTTCTGGCTGAGTGCAGCGAAGATTTCTCTGAGGTTCGTTGCGTTGACCTCGCAAACCACGTTGAGGGCTAATAAGCTTTCGTGGCTTTCCATCTCCGCTGAGTTAGGGCTGAATGAACCAGCGATTTCGGTGCCGCCGACTGCAAGGTTGTCCGAAGCGAAGCTTACTATTCGCAGTTTCTGGTTGGGCAGCTTGTACTTTAGGGCTTCAGGCTTAACGATTTTCGCGCCGCCTTGTGCAAGATCAAACATCTCGTGGATGTCCAAGTTGTCAAGAAGCCGAGCGTCAGCTACTATTTTCGGGTCTGCGGAGAGAACGCCGTCCGTGTCCTTAACCAGTATTATCTCGTCAGCGCCTAAACATTTGGCAAGCAGCAAAGCGGTGGTGTCGCTTCCGCCTCTGCCCAGCGTAGTAATCTTGCCACTGCTGTTTTTGCCGAGGAAACCACAGACCACCGGTATGGCTGAGGCTAACATCGGCGCCAAAAACTTCTGCGCTAAAGCTGTGGTCTTCTCCACATCAGGCTTAGCGTCGCGAAAACGTGAATCCGTGATTATCGGCCAATTAGCGTTAGCTGGATCAATAAACTCGGCGTTGGCGCCTGCCGCTCTTAATGCAGAGCAGAATACGCGTGCGCTGACTCTTTCTCCCATGGATACGATTTCCGCGTAATCCTCGTCGCGCACGTTGCCTAACTGCGAAACAGTGCCGACTAAGTTGTCGGTCATTTTGCCCATGGCTGAGACTACCACAGCGATTTCCTTGTACGGCGAAGTGGCAACCATACGGGCTGCCCTTGTGATTTTTTCGCTGGTGGAGAGGTCTGCGCCGCCGAATTTGATGACTACTCTGCTGCCCATTGTGGTTTTCACCTTATGCTAAGCCTAAAACGTCTTCCATGCTGAAGATTCTCGCTTCACGCTGCCTGCTTATCCATTCAACGGCGTAAACTGCGCCCTGCGCGAACACGTTGCGCGAGAAAGCCACGTGCTCTATCCGCAGCATCTCATAAGGTCCAGCCACGATGAGGTCGTGGACGCCTGGAACGCCGCCAGCCCTTAACGCTGCAATTTCCAGTTCTCCGGGCTTTCGGGGGCTTACGCCCTCCCTGCCGTGGATCACAGTTGAGTAGTCACGTGCGGCGGCGACTATTTCGCCTAATTTCTTAGCGGTTCCACTGGGCGCATCCTTCTTGCCCGTGTGGTGCACTTCCGATATGCTGAAATCGTAGCCTTGCGGAAAAGCCTTCAACGCCTTGGCAAGCTGGAAGAGGATGTTGACGCCTACCGAGTAGTTCGGCGAGAACACGACAGGCACTTTGCCTTGAACGGCTTGGCGGAGTTGGAGATTTTGTTCTTCAGTTAAGCCAGTTGTGCCTAACACTATTCTTTTGCCCAGCGCGGCAACAACAGGAATATTGCTCATTTCAGCTGTGGGAGTCGTGAAAGTAACGTAGACATCAGCGTCCGCTACGGCTTCGCGCAGGTTGGCTGTGCTCACGATTTTTGTGTCTGAGTCGCAGATACCGAGCTCCCTCAAGCTCTTTCCGATGCAGGGGTTGCCTGGGGCTTCGACTGCGCCAACTGTTTGGAAGCCTTTTGCTGCGGCTTCACGTATGACCGCGTTGCCCATTCTGCCTGCGGCGCCAGCTACGCACAGCTTAAGCATAGGTGAGTCCCTGCCAGAATCTTTCATTGTACAGGCGTTCTTTCAGGTTCACGCCGAAAAAGTCTTCTACAGGCTGGAGGATTTCGGGGTTGTTTTCGTAGACTTTGCGGGCGTTTGCTAAAACCGCTTCTAAACCGTTGTGCGTCATTTTTCCCAGCGGCTGCCTGCATGGACCAGAAGGCATGCCTAACACGTTCATAAGCGTCTTGCATGCAAGTGGGTTCCGCGCTTTACATGTTACTGGACCGTAAGGTGTTTGCTCTTGGGTTTTCACGGTGACTATGTTGAAAAGCGGCTGCAACGCTGCACAGAGCGCTGTAGCTTCGGCTTCTCTGCCATTTAAGGCTGCTTGCACCATGTTGCCCACTGCCCTTGGAGCGATGTTGGATACGACGGAGATGACGCCTGCCGCGGCGATTTCCGGCGTGGCTATCATCGTGTACGTCTTGTCATCGTCGCCTGAAAGTATGTTGAAGTCTGCGCCGCAGAGCTTGCGCGTCAACCGCATGTTCTCCAAGTCGCCTGTGGCTTCTTTCACCACGCTGACGTTCGGGTACTGCTTGTGAAGCATTGCGAGGTCTTGTGGCAGAAGTTGGGTTCCTGTTCTGCCTGGAATCACGTAGGGTATGACTTGAACTTGGGGGAACCGCTTTGCGATGGGTTCCACGTATTCTCTGCGGATTTCCAGCGAGCTGGGACCATTGTAGTACGGGTCTACCAGCAGAACGCAGTTTATGCCCGCGTTTTGGGCGTGTGCTGTGCCTTCTATGGCTTCTTGGGTGGAGTTGCTTCCCGTGCCCGCTATGGTTAAGCATTTTCCGCCTGAGTACTCGTGGACTCTTTCCGTGACCTTGTTGTGTTCGTTCCAGTCTAAGGTTGGGCTTTCGCCTGTTGTGCCAACGGCGAGTATGCCGCTGATGCCTGCTTGGACTTGGAACTCAACTAGGCTGCGTAGCCCTTCATAATCTACTTCGTCTATTTTAGTCATGGGAGTTATGAGCGCGGTGTAACAGCCGCTGAAGTTTGCCATTTTTGTTTTCCTCACTTTGAGAGCTAACATTGAGCGGGGGTTTATTTAAAGTTTTCCGTTTTCCTTAATAATTCTACGAAAACCGTAGCAACCTTGGCGTGAAAAAAGAGAGTTTTCCAACATCGCCACGAATTCCGCAAAAACCACACCAACTCACCACAACACAAAAGCACACAATGCACAACTAAAGACCCAAATTACAAAAAACCAAAACACAACCACACCAGCCAGCCGCTCAGCAATCCCCCAAAACCCGCAACCTCCAACCTATATAAAGTATATAGAAGGGGGCTATAACCTTCGAGAACGCTTCAGTTCCACGAAAACTCTTAAATTCGACCGAACACAACAAAATCCAAGGTCTCACCCATGACAAACGACACCAAACTCAAAATTGTCAGCTACGACGAAACAGCAAAAACGTTCACTGTTAAATCATCAACCACAGGCAACGTCTGCAAAATAGCAGACACCTTCGCTGAAATGTTCCCCTTGTGGGCTGGACGCATCCTAATCACCGCAGAAAACGAAAAATGGGCTCTAACCGCGGCAAACGTAACCACAGGCTTCGCCACAAGCGTCATCATGGCGCCAGCAGAAGCCGCAACCGAACGCCCAGTAGCCGCAGCTGAAACACCTGACAAACGCCCAGGAATACTCATCCAAATTTACAACCGCGACCGCTTCGCGCTTAAACACCAACTTATGGAACGCATCGGGCAATGCATCATGACGTGCCCAACAACAGCAGCGTTCAACGGGTTAACTGGCAAAAGAGTGCTTAAAGTCGGCAGCAGTTTGCGCTATTTCGGCGATGGCTTCCAAAAGAAAACCATGGCTGGCGGCAGAAAATGCTGGAAAATCCCCGTCATGGAAGGCAACTTCATAGTGGAAGACGGCTTCGGAGCACAAGAAGGCGTAGCAGGCGGAAACTTTATGATATTCGCTGAAACCCAAGCAGCCGCACTCAAAGCCGCAGAAGCAGCCGCAGACGCCATACGCGCAGAAGCTCCAGACGTGATCATGCCGTTCCCAGGAGGAGTATGCCGAGCAGGCAGCAAAGCAGGCTCACTTAAGTACAAGATGAAAGCGTCAACGAACCACCCGTACTGCCCAACGTTGAAAACGCTTGTGCCTGACAGCGTGGTTCCAGACGGCGTGAAATGCGTTTACGAGATTGTTATTAACGGTTTAACGCTGGATGCAGTTAAAAACGCCATGAAGCAGGGTGTAACCGCAGCGGCAAGCACGCCAGGTGTGGTGAAGATTTCCGCTGGCAACTACGGTGGAAAGCTTGGTCCTTACAAGGCTTTCTTGAAGGAAGTGTTGGAGACAGCTTAGCTTTTTAATGTAACAACTTTTATTTGATTCGCCACAACGTAAGTCATGGCTAAAACGTTAATCAGTGAAATGTAATTGAGTACCGCAAAGAAAACTTCCCTCGAACTGTTCAGGCTGCGAAAAACACTGAACACCCTCGCAAACAAAGAAGGCAGCCACACAGAACTGATTACGCTTTATGTTCCACCAGGCAAACAAATCAGCGACGCCATAAACATGCTCAGGGATGAGTACGGCACAGCCAGCAACATCAAATCCACCGCCACACGCAAAAACGTGCAAGAAGCCATCGTCAAAGTGCAACAGCGGCTTAAACTGTTCAAAGACGCAGGCGAAAACGGCATCGTGATTTTCTGCGGTGCCATACCTCAAGAAGGCGGTGGACCAGGCAGCGAACGTATGGAGACTTACGTTATTGTGCCGCCTGAGCCAATCAAGATTTACCTGTACCGCTGCGACTCGCGTTTTCACACTGAACATCTGCAGGAGATGCTTCGAGAAAAAGAAACATACGGCATACTGCTCATTGACGCTTCTGGCGCTACAGTTGCCACCTTGCAAGGCAAACGGTTGAATATTGTAAGGCAGATGAATTCAGGTGTGGCTGGAAAAACTCGTGCAGGCGGACAATCAGCGCGAAGGTATGAGCGTTTGAGGGATATGCAGCTTAACGAGTATTTCACGCGCGTAGGTGAGCACGCTAACGAGATTTTTCTGCCCATAGACACGTTGAAGGGTGTGATTCTTGCGGGTCCTGGACCAACGAAGTATGATTTCGAGAAAGGCGATTACCTGAACTACATGCTGAAGAGCAAGATTATTGACACAATTGACACGGCTTACGTGGAAGAGCAAGGCGTTAAAGAAGTGGTGGAGAAAGCGCCTGAAATTATGCGTAAAGTGCGGTACATCGAGGAGAAGCAGATCATGCAGCAGTTCCTCTACGAGGTTGGGCATGATACGGGAATGATAACTTACGGCGAAGCAGAAGTGCGCAGGGCATTGGAAGCAGGCGCTGTTAGGATATTGCTGATTTCGGAAGCCGTTGACCTTTTACGCGTAACCGTCAAATGTAGTGCGTGCGGCTATCAGGAACAGCACACGGTCAAAAGTCAAATGCTTGCAGATTTTGAGCAGAAATTGTCGGGGAAACCGTGTCCGAAGTGCCAAGCGCCATCTTTAGCAATAGTGGAGAAGCAAGATATTGTGGACGACCTTGCGCAAATCGCAGAGTACAGTAACACTAACGTGGAGATAATTTCTGGCGAGACTGAAGAGGGGCAAATGCTTAAGAACGCTTTCGGCGGAATAGCCGCTGTTTTGCGGTTCAAGATGCAGAACAGCTAAAAGCACGCTATTTCCTGCTTAGAAGTTGTTCCACTTCGTTTGTTGTAACGCCTGTTATTAGGAGTTTCTTTTGTTTGGAGGTGAAGCCTAAGACAAGTTCGACTTTGGCGTGGAAAAGCTTTGAGAGTTCTTTTATGACTTCTTTGTTTACTTTGCCTTTAACTGGCTCATCTGTGCAGAGAATTATAACCTCGTCACCATCAACCTTAACGCCGAATTTCGGCTGGTTGGGTTTCACAAACACTTCTATGACTGCGCCGTTTTTTGTTTCGGTTATTTTCATGTGGTGGCGCACTCGGTTTCAGCTTTGCTTTTGCCTTGCAGTGCCCAACTGAACTTTTTCCGCAACGTTGCAGGATAGAACTTTTCTAAGTTGAAATCCACTTTCTTAGCCCACTTCACGTAAGCTGTCGGATCAATGTAGGATTTGAGCGAAGTGCCCAAATTATACTCCTTGGTAAGCTTGGTTAATTCTATGTCCAGCTTTTTCTTTTCGATGCGGGTTTCAAGAGATGCGGTTTTTTTGCCTGCAGCCTTCTTCTCTTCCAACTGCGCATAAAGCTCTTTAAGTTTGGCTTCTTTTTTGGCTAAGCGTTCGTCAAAACTAGGCGGAATCTTCCGTTTGTGGTTTGCCACTTCCGCCACTTTCAAATTAGCTATCTTTGCTTCAAAGGTTTTCCTGTATTCTGGGTCGTCTTTTTTAACTCCGCTTTTGTCCAGCGTTTCCTTCACGGTTTTTGTGCACCGCCAAGTGCGGAACACTTTAGCTGTTAAACCAGGCATTTTCTCCGAAAGAAACCGGGAAACTTTTTTGGAGTCTATGCCTTGAAACAGGTACTCTTTGGTTTTGTCGTCCATGTACGCTTGAATGTTGTGTATGACTTCGGGTGGAGCCTCGACTTCTTTTATCCATCGGACACTGTCTTTGCCCAAAAAGTCAAAGCGGATAGTATCTGGTTGTTTTATTGCAATGTGTTCTGCTCTTAGCGTGATTGCGCCAACTGTGTCTGCTTCATCTGGGTCTTTTTCGTCGCCAACCCTCATGTTAGGCTTAAGTATGAGCCAGCATACGGTGGCAACTTTTCTTCGCGTTTCGTCTTCTGAGTCAAGGTTCTTGAGTATGTGCGCTTCAATTGCCGCGATTTGTTTGCCCAGTTTCTCTGCTTTTTGGAATTTCTCTTTTTCGCGGTTCTGTTTGAGAAACGCAGAGTCTGAGAACCACACGTACTTCATTTTGCCAGTGAGCTTGTCTTGCCACTTTGCCACGTACATCTTGTCAGGTTCCCAAACTATGTCTTTCCAGTTTCCAGCGGGTCGTGGGCTGTCTGGTGAAAGGTTAAGGATTATATCTTCTTCGCTTGGTCCTTCCTTCCATTTTCCTCTTCGCGGATGGTCACCGCGACCAGCAAAGAGGCAAGATGGTTCAGCGGTCCAGTTGGCTAATTCGAGTTTTTCGCCGTCAACAAGGGCATAGCCGAAGTGTTCTTTCCGTTTTTCTCGTTCAGCTTTTCGTTCTGCGGCTTGCTGCTTCTTTTCGTTTTGGCTCATGTTCAGTTTCTTCAGTTTTTCTTGCTCTACGTAGTGGACAATTTCGGATAAGTCGATTCCCGCGAAAGTTGATGTTTGCTCGTTGCTGCTGGGAACGGCGAAATCGTCGTTCTCTATTGCTTCCGCCTGTTCAGACGAGAAAGACGCCAACAGCTCTGAGGGAGGGTTCTCTTGTTTAAGCTGCTCTACGAATTCTTGCATGAAGTTTTTGAGGAAAACTTTGTCTGGCGGAGACAAGGTTGACTGCGCTTTCCTTACCCACGCAATCGCCATCTGCTCGCTCTTCGGAGTTAACTTCACAGTCTGTCCTTGGATTTTAACGGTGAAACCTTTAGAGTCGTAAGGTGGAACGTATACACCGTTGTGTTTCAGGCTTTTCAAAACATGTTTCATTCGTTAAGCCTCTCTAAGTTTTGCACGTTTTTGCGGGCTGTCACCGATGGGAACTCCTCTTGCGTGTCTCCGTTGCCATAGCTTTTTTGTTTTCCTCTTCATAAGGGCAAACTTGTTTTTTCAGTCCTTTCCTAACTTAAAAACATTCACCTAACACCCGTGGCTAACTATAAGAGGTTAATGGAGTTTTTCGAGGCTCTTGCCTGACACAGCTTCTTGTACAAGATCTCCACGGTTTTCCGTTCAACGTATCCCTTATGAGGGCGAAATCCGCCGGAAAAACCGCCTGGAATATGCAGCAGTTCATGAATCAAGGTTTTCTCTTTTTCCTCTGCAGGCATTTTATCGTAAATTTCAGAGATAACTTCGATTGTGTAGGCAGTTGGAATGTTCAGCACTTCTTGCCAGATTTTGCCTAAACCGTGAATGCGCGCTATTGTGCGTTTGGCTTTGGAGCCTTTGCTTCGAACGCAGAAAACGAATTGGGCACAACATGGAAAAGATCCAGGTCGGAAGCGATTTCGTCTACTTGTTTTTTGATGTCTGGAGCAGAATAGTATTTTAT
>CAZYUQ010000072.1:0-7886 GCA_964650565.1 uncultured Candidatus Bathyarchaeia archaeon
TTTTCTCATCAAAACCTTAGCCAACACGGAAAGTTTTGCGCCCCGAGCAAACTCAATTATGTCCTCTGGCTTAAGCGCATCAACCAAGTCATTCAAGTCACCGTCAGACAGCTTCTCCAGCGTCTCCCTTAGCTTTTCCACTTTTTTCAGGTGGTCGCCTCTTTCCTTCCACCACGCATCATTAAACTTCGACAGTGCCCTCTTTGAAACATCATTCTTCCGCAGGCACTCAGCTATGGTGTCAGCCGCTATTTGACCAGATATGACTGCTTCCTTGATGCCTCCGCCGTGAATAGGATTAACGTGGTTTGCTGCTTCCCCGCAAAGCACGAAGCCGTTAGCAACCATGTCCTTCACCATCCCGCCGACAGGAACACAACCAGCGTTTACCTCCAAAATTGAGCCTTTGCTTATTTCTGGATGCAACTTCAAGAATTCATTCATGTAGAATACTGGCTTCTTTTCCTGCGGGATTATGCCAAGTCCAACATTTGCTTTGTGTTCGCCCTTCGGGAAAATCCACACGTAACCTCTCGGCGCCAGCACGCTGGACAGGTAAATATGGATGAGGTCAGGAACCATGTCAACATTCGCCATTTCATATTGAATGCAGGAGTCGACCAAATTGATCTTTGAATAGACGCCTAAAGCCTGAGTTCTCAGCGGAGAATCCGCACCAACTGCGCAGACAACGACTTTGGCTTTTTCCTCAAACTCGTTCCCCAAGAACTCGCCCTTAACACCCGTGAAATAGCCATTACCCTCTTTGATTAAGCCTGAAATGAACGTGTTAGCCTGCACTGCGGCTCCAGCTTTAACAGCTTCTTCAACAAGCCACTTATCAAACACTTTCCGTTCAAGCACAAAACCGCCCTCGGACAATATCGCATCCAAATACCTGCCGTCAGGCGCATACAGTCTTGCGCCTCTGATTTTTTGTGCAATGCACCTGTCAGGAATCTTTCCAACAAATGCCTGGGATGCTTCGCTTAAGCCTTCTCCGCAACGCTTTGGTGCGCCTATTTCAGCACGTTTGTCGTAGGCTTTGACGGAGAATCCGTTCTCTGCAAGTCTCCTAGCGCAGGCGGTTCCTGCGGGTCCAGCTCCGATGATTATGGCGTCTATCATTTTTTAGTCACCTTTATGGCCCCAACGGGGCAGAATTTTTCGCATATGCCGCATAGCGTGCACAATTTCCCATCGTAAGCAACATTATCTTTTAATTCTAAAGCTGCAGTTGGGCAAACGGAGACGCATCCGCCGCAGCGGAGGCACTTGTTATTGTTTATGTTCCAAGTCATGAACTCATCAACCTGTGAACACTCGATATACTTTGTATATCTTGTTGTATAAGTAAACCCTTATAAACCCTGAAGTAAGCCATAACACACCAAGTGTGAACGAAATGAGCGCCCCCTTAACGTTAAGCGCGGAACTCCGCAAACTCGTAGAAGCCCGCCTAGAACAAACACTCAGAGGCATCGAGGACACGCTCACCCAAATCTTCGAAAAACAAGAAATCACCCCTAAAGAACTTAAAGCCGAGCTAAAAAGCCTCGAAGACAGCTTCAACATCCTATTCCAAAAATGGAACCTGGAACTCCTCTACACGCTACTCCTGAAAACCACAGTCGGCTTCAGCGAATTCAAAAAAACCCTCAACATCAACTCACGCACATTATCCGACAAGCTAAAACTGCTGAAAACACACGGCTACGTCAACAGAAACGTAGACGCTGGGCCACCTCTAAGAGTGGAGTATGCGCTCACGCGGAAAGGCAAAAACACGGTGCTGCTAGCGCTACCGCTGTTGTACTACTCAAGCGCCACATAAACGCTTAAGCTTTCACGCTTTGCTCAGCTTCTTAAGCGGCAACGTAATCCTCGTCGTCTCCTTCACGGTCTCAAAAACCATGCACGTAAGCGTCTTCTCTAACCCTTTAATCAGCCGCAGCTTATCCACAACGAACTTGCCCACGGCATCCACGTTCTCCGCCCTGAGCTTCACCAGCAAATCCCAATCACCCGTGATAATGTGCACTTCCTGCACTTCGGGGAACTTGACGATTTCCTCCGCCACTGTCCGCTGCGAAATCGGCACGTCATCTGCTTTTGCCCTGTAGGAAACAGAAGCCAGAATGAACGCTGTTGTGCCCGCGCCAAGCTTCTCCGCGGCAAGGATTGCCCTGTACTCTTTTATTACGCCTAGTTCTTTCATGCGCTTTATCTTCGCGAAAACAGTGGTTATGGGCGCGTTGACTTTCTTGGCGATTTGCTTGGCAGTAAGCGCGCTGTCTGCCTGTATCAGCGAGAGTATCGCCGCGTCCTTCTCATCAAGCTTAACTGACATAATTGTAATTATTACAGGTATTTAGTATAAAAACCTATAGTTTTCGTAAAAATTACGGGTTTTTTCATAAAAAATTTATTAAGCAGCATGCATGCTTGTTTCTGCAATAACACACTATCAAGAGGCAAACTCCCTTGAGCAAACAAGCAGTCACACTAGAACAACTCGCGCCCGTCGCGGCGCCCAAACCTTTAGAGGCACTCTCAGAAAGCGAAATCGAAAGAAAAGCCTGCATGGGCAAAATAATGACCTACACCCTGAGAAATTTAACAGGCAAACTCTTGGACAGCGGCTTCCAATGGCTGCTGCCTGTAGCGCTTTCGCAGTCAACTGACCCCTTATGGCCTGACCCAGGCGCCTCCATAGAGAAACGAATTGAAGTGGACATCTACGGCACAACAGTCCGCACAACCGCAAGCATGATAATCCACAAGTTAATCGCCACCTCAACCGCCTACCCGAAACTGTTCATCCTGTCGCCGAACATACGCATCGAAAAAGCTGAACGCGCATGCACAGGCAAGCACGTTTACGAGTTCACGCAGCTAGATTTTGAAGCCAGAGACGCCACGTCAAAAGACATTATGAGCCTTGTTGATGACGCTGTATGCAGCCTCGTAGCCAGCGTGAAACGCGACATGAAAACCGAGTTAACCTGCCTAGGCAGATACGACACACTGGAAGTTCCGAAGAAACCCTTCAAAATCTACGACAGGCAAGAACTGGAGAAAGAGTATGGTGCAGCCTGGGAGGCTGGCGTGGCCATGGACAATGGCGCTCCAGTGTGGGTTACCAACATACCCAGAGAATTCTACGACTACGAAGACTTCGCAACGGGCAAATGGGACAACTACGACCTGTTCCTGCCCCAATACGGAGAAGTGCTGTCAGGCGCTAAAAGAGAATGGGAATACACAAAGATACTCACCAAAATAGAACGCGACAAAATCAACAAAGACAACTACGCCTTAGTGTTGAAATTGGCAAAACAGGGCAAGCTGAAACCATGTGCAGGCGCAGGCATCGGCATGGAACGCATAGTCGGCTGGTTGACAGGCGCAAAGCATATAGCTGAAACGCAGCCGTTTCCGAGAGTTCCTGGAACAGTGAATGACCTGTAATCACGCAAAGGGCAGCAAAGCCATATTTGCCCCTCTTTTCTTGTTTTGCGCAAGGTTTATCCTTCACATATTCACTCTAAAGGGGAGAATCCGAAAACACTATAAATCATAAAATAAACTGTGTAAGAGTTCGACAAGTGAAAAAAGATGAATCCGTACCTTGAAGTGCTGCGGCCAAAACTAACCAAGCGTGACTACGAGAAACTATCAGCGATAGCTCACCCCATAGTTCACGAGTTCATAGCCAAAGCCAACGACATCTGCAATCCAGAGCACATCTTCATCTGCAGCGACTCAGCTGAAGACCTTGAGCATGTCCGAAGCCAAGCGCTCGCCACAGGCGAAGAAGCCCATCTGAAAATCGAAGGGCACACCGTCCATTTTGACGGTATGTACGACCAAGGCAGAGACCGCCAAGCTACCAAGTATCTTGTGCCTACGGGGATATCCTTGAGCAAAGCGCTCAACCAAATTGACCGGCAGGAAGGCTTGTCGGAAGTGCGTGGTTTTCTGAGGGATTCCATGAAAGGGCGCACGATGATTGTTCGCTTCATTTCGCTGGGTCCACCGCACTCTGTATTCACGATTCTCGGTCTCCAATGTACTGATTCATGGTACGTGGCGCACTCTGAAACCTTGCTTTACAGGTCTGGCTATGAAGTGTTTCTGCAGACAGGACTGGAAAAGGACTTCTTGCGTGTTTTGCACTCGGCAGGCAAACTGAACGAGAACATGGCAAGCGTGGAACACGAAAAGAAACGCATCTACATCGACCACATGGACAACACCATTTATAGCGTGAACACTCAGTACGCAGGCAACTCCGTGGGGTTCAAGAAGCTGGCTTTTCGCTTAGCCATCCGCCAAGCAAACTATGAAGGGTGGCTGGCTGAGCACATGCTGCTCATGGGAGTACATGGACCAAACGGTCGCAAGACATACTTTGCTGGTGCTTTCCCCAGTGCTTGCGGTAAAACTTCCACTGCGATGCTTCCCGGCGAAAGCATACTGGGCGATGACATCGCTTATATCCGCAGCATCGATTCAGTTGCGCGCGCAGTTAACGTTGAATCAGGCATATTCGGCATCATTCAGGATGTTAACCCTAAAGATGACGCTTCAATCTTCAAGGTGCTTAACACCTCTAACGAGATTATATTCTCAAACGTTCTGATTAAGGATGGCAAGCCCTACTGGCTCGGCATGGGCTCTGAGCTTCCACAGGATGGGGTTAACTTTTCTGGGGAATGGTGGGACGGCAAAGTAGATGACAACGGCGAAAAGATTCCACCTGCCCACAAGAACGCCCGCTACGCCGTAGCCCTCAAGGCACTGGACAACTGTGACCCTGAACTGAATAATCCGCAAGGCGTAGAGTTAAGCGGTATAATGTACGGCGGTCGCGACGCTAGAGCATACGTACCTGTCCAGCAGAGTTTCGGTTGGGAACACGGCATAATCGCTTATGGCGCATCCTTGGAGACGGAGACGACTTTTGCGACTGTCGGCGAAGAAGGCGTACCCGAGATTAACATAATGAGCATTCAAGACTTCATCTCCATTCCCTTTGGTCAAAACATCTGCAACAACTTGGAGTTCGGAAAGAAACTGGAGAAGGCGCCTGTTGTTTTCGGCGTTAACTATTTCCTGCGGGAACTGGGCAACGGGAAATTCTTGAACGAAATCCAAGACAAGCATGTGTGGATAAAGTGGATGGAGCTACGCGTGAATAATGAGGTTGATGCGATAAAGTCGCCTACTGGTTATCTCCCCAAGTACGAGGATTTGCGGAAGCTCTTCAAGCAAGTGCTGGGCAAAGACTACCGCAAAGAGGATTATGATAAGCAGTTCACTATTCGGGTTCCTGAAAACTTGGCGAAGATTGAGCGTGTGCAGCGGTTCTATCAGGAAAACGTTTCGGACACGCCTCTGGAGCTTTTCGGAATACTGTATAAGCAGCGTGAACGCCTGCTTGAAGCTAAGAAGCGCTTTGGTGATTATATCTTGCCTGAGCGCTTTGAGGAGTGAAAAAGAAAATGTTCACAACTGAACCCAGAATCGGCAACAGCAGCAAGGTCTTAACGGGCACTAGCGGATTGCCAGGTCAAATCTTAAATATATTATGCATACTGATTAGGGATTCATAATTGTTAATTATCAAATGGTTATCCATGAAAAACAAAGAAAAGAAGTGAAGTAATGATGAAAAAAGCAGCAGTCAAGAAAACCACGCCCATTACGATAGACTTGACGACGATTGAAGGCGACGGCGCATTTCCATGCCCCAAATGCGGAACCATGATCTCTCCAGAAGACGAAAGCGAAGAAGTCTACAAGATTGTTGACACGAAAGTAGTTAATGACGAACTCGTTGAACTTGTAGTAATGTGCGGAACTTGCGGAAGCACAATAAAGCTCGCTGGTTTTGAACAAGCTATCGAAGGCTTAACCTAATAACCGCAGCACCCCTCTTGTTCTTCCATCTTGCTACTTATATCGCTGAGCACTAGCGCTATTAGTGTATGAAATAGGGCGCATCAATTTTTCCGTGCAATGTTGCAGCCCCAAAAACGTATTAGAGTGAAGCAACCTAATAATTCCAGAGCGCACGGGGTTGTTTATTGTTGAAAAACATAAAAGTAACTTTACTTGAGCAACGCCCAGAAGACGCGTGGTTCGACCTGAGCTTAAGGCAACTGCGCGTAGGCGAAGTCCGCTTCTACAAAGTTGACGATTTGCTTACAGGCAAATGGCTCTTCAAAGTCTGCATAGACAAGGAAAACAGTAAAAACATGGTTAAAGCCATAAAATGCCCTGCGGGAATATTGTTTTCTCAACTGGAAGGCAACACAATGCTCTTCCAAAAAAGCATCAACGAAAACTTATTCTACGACGTTATCTCGCTGACCCGCGTAGACCGCGAAGGCAGAGTCCGCAGAGAAATCGCAAAAACCCTAGACGACGTGCCCTCTGCCATACGCGAAAACTTCGAAGTTAAACCCTACGAAGAAGCAACAGGCAAGAAACTGCCCACGCCCTATCTGGTAACGTTGACGAAAAGGGGCAACGAGAAAGACATGGTCACACTGTTTCTGCTTCAAAGAGCATGGACGCTGCCGATGGAGGAAAAACAGAAAACCCTGAACTTGATGGCTTTAATCAAGAAACTGGAGAAAACCAGCATCGCAGAAATCCGCGGCATCGCAAGCGAACAGTTCGGAATAGAAAAAGACGCCGTGGACAGCTTGTTAGTGGATTTGGAAGAGAAGGGAAAGATAAAGCGTCTAGATGACGATTACGTTAAAGTTTCCTAGTTCAGCCGAAAAGCTCCTTTAGCACTTCGTCAGGTTCAAACTCTTCCCTAGACCTTACTGAGGCTTCCTCCACGTAGAGCTTCACCGCCCGCTTAACGATATCCTCGCTTACAGGAATATAATCCAAGTCTGAACTGAAATAGCTCAAAAGCGACGCCGCACAAGCAAACTTTATCACGTTGCTTTCCAAACGCGCAGAAAACTTCATGCTGCCCGGTATCCGCTTAAGAATAGCTTCTCTGGCTCGGCTTATGGCATCGTATGTTTCAGCCGTAATCATCACGGGCTTCATGGAAAAGCGTCCCCTAACAAGCGGATGCTCAGTCTCAATCGCATAAGTCAACGCCACGTGATCACGGATTTGCTGAGCGCCCTTGTCAACGCTTACTTCACCCAGCGCCAACCGCATCTGGCTTTTCGCTATCTCCACGTACCGCTCCTTCGTAAGCCTGTGCAGCCTGCATATCATGCGGTCTTCGATGGCGTTGAAGTTCGGGTCGCCTATGGTAACCTCGTAGCCCCTGCCCATGACCTGCGTGTTATAGTTGACGCTGAAAAACGAGCTAAAACGGTAAGGCCCAATGACTTCCCGGTGCAGTTCATGCTTGACCTCGCCGCGTTCCATGGCAATCTTCAGCACATCCACCATACCCGAATAACGGAACCAATCATTAAATTCAGGCACAATAAAGTTGAAGGTTCTTCCAGTGTAAACTTGCCCAATCCGTATGAAACGGGCAGGCGTCATGCCGCCGCAATAACGGTTTCTGCCCGGAACACCATGCGCCTTAATCTTACCGCCCGGAACACCCAATATCAAATCCCGCGTGGAAAAACTTTTGCCAGTGCCAGGCTCGCCGAACAGGGCGAAGGACCAGCCTGTACGCATGCCCGTTTTTCCCTGCGGATTCACAATATCCACATCAGCAATCGCGTACTGCTGCAGAATGCTTAGAAAACTGTCAAAGTACAGCAGCTGTCCAAAGAGGTTTTGGAGATAGTCTGAAAGGTAAGCCGCGGAAAAGGTTTTGCCGAACTTGATGGTTTGGCTCAACCTGTTTTTCAGAAGGTCATTCAAGTACTTGCTGAGTTCTTCTTCCA
>CAZYUQ010000073.1:0-7701 GCA_964650565.1 uncultured Candidatus Bathyarchaeia archaeon
GGCTTGGGCTTCCAACGTAAACTTCGCTGTTGCCGACTTTTCCATAGGCGCCTTTGCCCGGTAACGCCTTGAAGTCTTTAGCATTGGAAATTTTCACGTCTTTCTCTTTAGCGTGGTTTACTATGGCTTTTGCTATGATGTGTTCCGAGTTGAGTTCAATGCTGGCTGTTAATGCTAAGAGTTTCTCTTCAGAAATGTAAGCCACGATGTCGCTGACGCCGAATTTTCCTTCAGTCAACGTGCCTGTTTTGTCGAAGATAACTGCGTCTACGTCTTTTATCATTTCAAGGGCTTTTCTGTCTCGGATGAGGATTCCGCTTTTGGCAGTTATGGATGTGGAAAGCGCCACAACCAGCGGAATAGCCAAGCCAAGCGCGTGAGGACAAGCAATCACAAGAACGGTTACTGTTCTTGTAAGAGCAATATCCGTAGTAGCTATCAATGACCAGACTGCAAAAGTAACTATCCCCGCTGCGAGGGCAGCGTAAAAGAGTAGCGCTGCGGCTCTGTTCGCCAAGTCCTGTGTTTTTGACTTGCTCTCTTGGGCTGTCTTTACGAGTTTTATCACTTGTGCAAGGTAAGTCTCTTCGCCTGTTTTTTCTATTTCGACTTTTAATACTCCTTCTCCGTTGATGGCACCGCCTATCACTTTGCCTCCTTGCTCTTTATGGACGGGCTTTGACTCGCCTGTTAGAAGCGCTTCGTTGACAAAGGATTCGCCTTCCGCGACAACACCGTCAGAGGGGATTTTCTCGCCTGGGCGCACTAGTACTATATCACCCGTGTTTAGCTGTGATGCAGGCACATCTGTTACTTTGCCATCTTTAACGAGATGCGCCTTTGTTGGCATGATTCTAACGAGTTCTTCAAGTGCGCGGGACGCTCCGAGTACGCTTTTAGCTTCTATCCAGTGTCCCAGAAGCATTACGTCAATTAGCGTACCAAGTTCCCAGAAGAAGTCCATGCCTGTTATTGCGATAACGGTTGCGGCTGAGTAGAAAAAGGCGACTGAAATGGCTGTGCCTATAAGTGTCATCATGCCTGGCTGTCTTTTTTTAACTTCTTCAACCATGCCTCGCAGGAAGGGTAGTCCACCGTAGGCGTAGATTACCGCGGACAGTACAAGCAATACTTCCGACTGGTAAGGTATCTTTATCCACGTTAAGTTAAGCCAAGTTTGAATTGTTTGTGACAGCAGCAGAATGGGAATTGTCAGTGCGAGGGAAATCCAGAATTTCTTTTTGAACATTCGCATGTGATGCGCATGGTGCCCCATAAAACAATCCTCTTTTAATACACATAGACTTCGATAGAGTTATTTCTACCTTGCCTCCTCCCAGAAGCGGCGGCTAAAGTAGAATTTGTTAAAAAAATGGTTAGTGGTTTATCCGCCTGGTGCGCCGTGGAAGGGCACGTTTTCCCATAGGACCTCCCACCAGTCTGCTTCGGTTATGGTTTCTCCGTGCACGATTATCTCCAGAACCATCTTCAGCATGGCGTGATGCCTCTTCTCGTCAGTCAGTATGGCTTTTAAGAGAAACGCCACCTTCTTATCCTCAATGGTCGGCATCATCTTCTCCAGCTTCTTGATTAGTTCAGCTTCCAACCGGATGTGCTTCTCCACCAGCGCCCTCTGCTCGTCAAGGTTCTCCTGCTTTAACGCCTGAGAAACATCAGTTAAAAGCGAGACGGCTGAAGCGTAAAGCTCCGCGTGCTTTACAGAATCCAACGATATTCCCTTCAGTACGCCTTTGACTGGCGGATTCTTGATGTTCACTATGCCCTTGTTTATGGACTGCACTATTTCGTTCTCAATTACTATCTGCCGCTTCATGAATTCAACTAACTCTTTTTTTGCACTCACACTTTTTCTCCTCCACTTCTAAACCATGTTAAGCTGCGTGAATAAGGCTTTCGGCAACACGCTTCCCAAGGCTTCGGCACGTGTTCAACGTGTTTTGGTCAGGCGCGTACCTTGCCAGCAACGGCGGCTCAGTAACTTTCATTTCAAACCTGTTCTTCATGATTTCAAGCACAAGCTTCGGGGCTTCACCGCTCCACCCGTACGAGCCGAAGGCTACGCCTACTTTTCCTTTCAGGCTTACGCCCTTATCGGCTGCTTCCTCAAACAGCCGCTTCGTGTCCATCGCCATGTCGTGATGGTAGGTTGGCGCTCCCACAAGCAAAGCATCAAAATTGCTGAGTTCTTCAGCGTCAACGTGATAATTCACTTCCACTTCTACGTTGCCCGCGCTTTTAGCGCCGTCAGCTATGGCATTCGCCATTTTCTCAGTGTTTCCAGTTCGACTATAATATAATACAAGAATTTTCGCCAAAAAACTCACCTACAATTAAACCTTTGTAGGCAAAGAATATGAACTTTTTGTAAAACGCCAGCGTTTTTAGACGCCGCTAAAGAGAGTTGAGTAATCTCCGAAGAATTCATAAACAGCCAGCCAAATTATTTTTGCACAGGGAGAGTTTACGCATGGAACAGTGGGATGTCATCATCATCGGTGCGGGTGTAGCAGGTTTAGCCGCTGGCATTTACGCCGCGCGAAGCGGATTGAAAACCCTTGTTATAGACGAAAAAATGGCTGGCGGAACAGCTGCAGACGCGCCAAGCGTGGAAAATTACCCTGGCTTCTCGCAGATCAGCGGCGCTGAACTAGCAGAGAAAATGGTGCTGCACTGCAGAAAAACAGGCGCAGTCATCCGCGAACTGGAACCTGTGACTGGCTTGGAGCTTAAGGGCGAGAAGAAACTTGTCCATACAGCGGGTTCAACTTATGAAGCTAACGCACTTATAATTGCCTCAGGCTCTCACTACCGCGAAATCGGCGTCAAAGGCGAACAGGAATTCCGCGGCAGAGGTGTAAGCTACTGCGGAGTGTGTGATGGACCTTTTTTCAGGAACAAGCGGGTGCTTGTGGTTGGTGGCGGAAACTCTGCGTTGACAACGGCTTTGTATCTTTCAGACATAGCTGCAGAAGTTGTTGTTGTGCATCGTAGGGGCGCGTTTCGGGCTGAAGAGACTCTTGTGAAAGACGTAGCTTCCAGAAAGAACATCAGAGTTTTATTGGGCACGGAAATGCGGGAAATCAAAGGCGAAAAAGTAGTTAACAAAGTACTGCTGTCCAGCGGCGAAGCAGGTGAAACTAAGGAGTTGGCTGTTGACGGCGTTTTCGTTCAAGTCGGCGAGGTGCCTAATAGCCAAGTAGCCCGTGAAGCAGGGGTGGAGGTTGACGCGCACGGCTACATTAAGATTGATTTGCGTCAGCGCACGAACGTCGCGGGTGTTTACGCGGCTGGGGACGTCACTGACCATCCAGTCAAGCAGGTTGGCACTGCCGTTGGGCAGGGTATTACCGCGGCGCTGGAAGCTTACAGCTACATTCGACAACCGTATTACCACAGATAGAGGGAAAACATTATATCATCCAAAACCCCTTTTCAAAACTTCATAAGCATAATTAACGTGCTTACAGGCTGAAAACTCCAGCAAAAATAACGAAGAGAGGTTCAGCAATGAGCGAAACATGTCTCACTGCAGTTGAAATAAACCAAGACCTATGTAGTCGATGTTGTGTTTGCTATTCAATTTGTCCCTATGAAGCCATAAACTATGACGCGGAAGCGGATAAGGTAGAAATAGACATACAGAAATGCCAAGTCTGCGGCATATGCTACAGCGCTTGCCCCGCCGCCGCGATAAAAATGGCTTACTACGACTACGACAATTTAACCGAGTATGTGGATTGCGCACGCAAAAAAACTGACAGCGACACGCTTGTTTTGATGTGCCGCGGAAACTCGCCCTCCACATGCGAAGTTGAAGAGATTCTAACGGACCAAGGCTTACACATCAAAAACTACATCCCACTGAGACTGCCGTGTTCTGGCAGAATCCCAACAGACTTCATTTTCAAAACCTTGAATTCAGGCGTGAAAAACATCGTTTCCATCCAGTGTGAAGACGAGTTCTGCCGCTTCAAGGAAGGCACAAAAATCAACACGCGCCGTTTGCAGCTTAGCAAGAACGTTCTAGCGCAGTTAGGCTTTGATGAGGACGTTTTGAAAGTGGTCAAGTTCTCCAGAAAAGCCGTTTATCACACTGAAGAATGCGTTGGCTGCGACAAATGCGTGTTTATTTGCCCATACGACGCGATAAAAGCGGAACCGTTCTCCACGCCAACCATTGTTTACGAGGACTGCGTAGGCTGCGGCGCTTGCGCTCTTGTTTGCCCGCACAAAGCCATCGAAGTAAAAGGCTATGAATTCGAGAATGTCCTGCAACGTTACGGTCAAGCCGCAACAAAAATGAAAGCGCAAGGCAAAGCTCCAGCCGTGCTCGTCTTCAGCTGCCAATGGTCCGAGTTCTCAGCTTTAGATAATCCTGAAAGCGTGTTGAAAGACAAGAACGCTGTGGTGCTGGAGGTTCCCTGCTTCAAAGGCATGGACCCAGTTCACGTCGTTAACGCTTTGCAGTGCGGTTTCGACGGGGTAATGGGCGTGGTGTGCGCTGCTGACGACTGCAAACTCAGCGAGGGCAGGGACACTGCTGAACGCAACCTTGACGTGCTGAAAAACGTGTTAAAGAAGATGAACCTGCTCGAACGGTTTGAACTGTTCGAGTTATCACCGAGGTGCGAAGGCGAATTCAAATTAAAGTTTGACGGTTTCCACCAGAAAATCTCAGCGTTGCCAAAGTGTGTAGTAGCTGAAGCGGAGGCGAAATAAAACGTACAAAATAGTAACCAAAAAACAACTCGCGCACAAAGAAACCTTGTTTGAGGTTCAAGCGCCAGATATTGCCGCGAAAGCCAAAGCCGGCCAATTCATAATAATCGTCCCCAATAAGCACGGCGAACGTATACCGTTAACCATTTGCGGTTTCGACGCGAATAAGGGCACGGTGTCCTTTGCTTTCCACGAGGTCGGCAAAACCACGAAGCAGTTGGGCTGCTTGCAAGAAGGCGACTGCCTGCTAAACGTCACTGGCCCGTTAGGTAATCCTTCGGAAGTCCAAAAGTTCGGCAAAGTCCTCTGCGTCGGCGGAAGCATTATGATTGCACCGATGCTGTTGCAGGTTAAAGCTATGAAGGAAGCGGGAAACCACGTGACCACCGTGCTGGGTTGCAGGTCCAAAGATTTCCTGTTCATGGAGGACGAAGCTAAAGCGTTAAGCGATAAGGTGTACGTGGCTTCTGACGACGGCACAATCGGTTATAAAGGGTTAGATTTCCTGAAGGATTTGTTGAAGACTGAAAAGTTTGACCGTTGCGTCGTTTTGGGGCCTGTGGTTATGATGCGGGATGTCAGTGAAATTACCAAGCCTTACGGCATTCCAACGATTATAACTGTGACGCCTATTATGATGGACGGGATGGGCATGTGCGGTGTGTGCCGCGTCACGGTTGCCGGGAAAATGCAGTTCGGCTGCGTTGACGGTCCAGAGTTTGATGGGCATCAGGTTGATTTTGACGGGTTAATTCAGCGTCAACGTTTGATGCTTCCAGAAGAAAGGTTAAGTTCAATGTTATGGGAAATGCATGGAGGGTGCAAGTGTGGCAGAAACAAAGCCTAAACCGAAACTTAAGAAAGAAGCCGTGGAGATGCCGAAGCAGAAGCCGAAGGTTCGCGCCAAAAACTTTAACGAAGTTGCTTTAGGTTATACTGAAGAGATGGCGCTTGAAGAAGCAAGCCGCTGTCTTCAATGTCCTAAGCCGCAGTGCGTAACCGGCTGCCCTGTCGAGGTTCCAATTCCCGAATTCATCGAGTGCATCAGGGAGAAGAAGTACGCTGAAGGCATAGCCACGATAAAAGCGAAGAACGCGTTGCCCGCCGTGTGCGGACGCGTTTGCCCGCAGGAAACACAGTGCCAAGCAAAATGTGTTGTCGGAAAGGTTGGCGAGCCAATCAGCATCGGGCGTTTAGAGCGTTTTCTCGCAGATTGGGAGCGCGACCACGGATTCCAAATTCCAGACAAGGCTAAGCCAACAGGCAAGAAAGTAGCCATTGTTGGCGCAGGCCCCGCTGGGCTCACAGCTGCAGCTGACTTGGTTAAGCTTGGTCACGACGTGACCATTTACGAGGCGTTGCATATAGGCGGCGGCGTGCTCAGTTACGGTATACCCGAGTTCCGTTTACCCAAAGCCATTGTGAACAACGAAGTTGAGTACATCTGCAAGCTGGGCGCGGACCTACGTTTAGGTAACCTCGTCGGCAGGACGCATACGATTCCTGAATTGATGAAGGCTGGTATTGACGCCGTGTTCATCGGCAGCGGTGCTGGTTTGCCCCAGTTCACAGGTTGCCCCGGCGAAAACCTCGGCGGCATCTACTCAGCCAACGAATTCCTTATCCGCGTTAACTTGATGAAAGCCTATGCGTTTCCAGAGTACGACACGCCTCTGCGCATTGGCAAGCACGTGGTGGTTATCGGCGGCGGAAACGTAGCCATGGACTGTGCCCGCTGCTCGATGCGGTTGGGCGCTGACGTGTGTTTGGTTTACAGGCGTTCACGCGACGAGTTGCCCGCTAGGCATGAGGAAATTGAGAACGCTGAGGAAGAAGGCTTAGTTTGCAAGTTCCTCGCTGCGCCCGTGGAGTTTTACGGTGACGAGAAGGGCTGGGTCAAAAGCATGAAGTGCATCTGCATGGAGCTCTGCGAACCCGACCAGAGCGGCAGACGCGGCGTTAAAAAGATTCCAGGCTCAGAATTCACCATGGACGTTGACACCGTGATAATTGCTATTGGGCAGACGCCGAACCCAATTATCCAGCGCACCACCGGAGGCTTAGAAACAAACCCGCGCCGCGGCACGATAAACGTGGATGAGGTTGGCAAAACCAGTTTAGACGGCGTTTACGCTGGTGGAGACGTTGCCACAGGCGCCGCAACGGTTATCAGCGCGATGGGCATGGGCAAGACAGCCGCCAAAGCAATGCATGAGTATTTGACGAATAAGAAGTAGGCTTGCGGCACTGGCTGCTCAAAAAGCACTACCCCTCCCCTTTCTAGTTACTGCGTTTTTTCTGAAAGTTTTATTATTAATCATGTAGCTTAGCTACTGGCAGGTTGAATTTCATGACTAACGCGAAGCCGTGGTTGAAATGCTGGCCAACTGATGTGCCGAGAAGCATTGACTATCCGCTGGTTCCTCTGCACGAAATTTTAACGAAAACCGTACGGGATTATCCGAAGCAAACTGCGATTGAGTTTTTAGACGCGCAAATAACTTACGAAAAATTAAGCGCACTCTCAGACCAGTTTGCTGCGGCGCTTTCTCGCTTAGGCGTAAAACGTGGCGACCGAGTTGCAATTTTCCTGCCGAATATTCCCCAGTTTGTAATCGCTTATTTCGGCGTTCTCAAAGCTGGCGCCGTGTTGACAGCCATTAGCCCTTTGCACAGGGAACGTGAAGTGGAGTACCAGCTATGCGACTCAGAAGCCACAGCCATAATCACGTTGGATTCGCTTTATCCTGTAGTGGCGAATGTCTGGCAAAAAACCAAGTTGAAACACGTTATCATAACCAGCTCAGAAGAATATGCAGGTAAAACTGCCCCTCCTGCAAACACGCCCGAACAAACCGCAAACGTCCACTCTTTCCAAGAACTGGTGAAGCAAAACGCAGACGCGAAACCGCCGCAAATACACCTTAATCCCCGAGAAGATTTAGCTGCGTTACAGTACAC
>CAZYUQ010000074.1:0-7676 GCA_964650565.1 uncultured Candidatus Bathyarchaeia archaeon
CAACACTTGTGCTCTCATACTCCTCAAAGCTAGCATGCCGAGAAATGGGAGTTTCATAGCGAAACGCGCAAAAGAACTATTATGCGCAGTTGCCACATCGAAGGGTAGCGCTGGCGCACCAACAACCACTGCCCTGCTTACGCGTTCTGGGAAAAGCGCCACGTAAGCAAGCGCAAAAGCACCGCCTCCAGACCAGCCGAGAATTGCAATGTGGTCAAGCCGCAAGTGCTCACCCAGCAAGTCAATGTCACACGCGAAATCCCTGAGGCTTTTCCTAGGCTTAAACGTTGATAATCCGAATCCAGGTCTGTCAACGCCGATTATCCGCAGCCTGTGGGCAAGCGCAAACTTTTCTAAAAGCAAAATTTCTAAGCGGCTGCTCGCTGTACCGTGAAAGTAAAGCACGGGTTTGCCTTCGCCGACAATGCAGTAGCCAAGTTGCCGTCCATCAGGCAACACAAACGTTTTTCCTTTCAACGGCGCTTCACCATTCATCCGTGCTCCTGACAGCCTGACACCCGTTACTTGGTTGCTGCAGCGGTTATATTTGTGTTGGCTTTCTTCCCAAATATTCCTTAAACAACGGGAACACGCCGTGTTAAGCTTTGTTAGAGCCACTTCTTGAGCCACTTGAGCATTTTCTCAGGGTTATCCCCGAAGTACTGATAGCCTTGGAATCGGTGAGTAAGCCCTTCAATCCAGAAAAACTCTTTCGGCACCTTCGTGTTTTCGTAGAAGCCCGTGATGTCGTTTGGTTCAGTCCATGGGTCATTTCGCGTTTGAACATACAGCGTGGGCACTTGGATGTCTTTGACGAAGTTGGCAGGCGACATGTCTTCTAGAGGGTATTTGCTTTGCATGTTCACAAACGCTTTGACAAGGGGGAAGAGCAGCTTGCCGCCAGCGGAAGTGAAGCGTTTTTTCAGGTAGGTGCGCACAAAAACTTGCATTGAAATCGGCTGCACAGCCACCAAGCACTTCGCGTTTTTGAAGCTTTCGGGGTTTTTGCTCATTGCGATGATTGTGGAGTTTGCGCCCATGCAGAAACTGACAAACCCAACCGCCATATCCCGCAGTTCACTGTTATTCTGAATGTAGCTCATGGCAGCCACGACATCCTGATACTCCTCCAAGCCTATGCCGGCTTTGCCGCCGTTCGGGCTGGGGTCACTTTCGCCGTGATTGCGAAAATCAAACATCAAAACGCCGTAACCCGCATCATGCAAATGCCGCGCGATTTTCAAAAACTCAACTTCCTCATCGAAAAGCTTAGACCAGCTCCTGAATTGCTTAGTGGAGCCGTACTTCGTTAACCCGCCAACGTGCGTGATGATGACAAGCTTGTTTGAGGCTGCTGGAATAAGCCAGCCCTTAAGGTTCACTCCATCAGCGGTCTTGAACACTGCATTCTGGAAATTTAGGCCGTAGTCCGCGGGCGTTTTCGGAACAGGCTGCCTGTCCAAGTGGATAACTGACCTTGAAAGAATATAGCAAAATGCGACGAAAGCCACAACAGCTAACGCCACAAGAGAAAACAGCACAATGAGAATTTCCGTAAGCATGCACAATGCGCCCCTGATTGCTTGTTACTCACAAATAGGCGCGGTTCTGTTTATATAACACTGTCGCAGCATAGAAAACCTGCGCGCAGCACAGCGTAAGCAAGTGAATTTGTCTTGGAGCACTATTTTACTTTGGCGTGGTGTATTAAGGCTTCTTCTATAACCTCAGACACCATGTCCCTATCCACCGCGTTGACTATGATTGCATCTCTAAAAACTGCAGTTGCGCCTGACTCATATTTTCTATGTGCCCGCATGCTTTGCCACCTATACGCTATTAACGTGCGCTGGAGGCTAAAGCATTATGGAGCCAAAATCCGCATCCAACATAAACTTGAACAGTAAAAACAGCTTGCCGCAAGCAGCATTGCAGCACAAGCATGCACGTGGGAGAAAACTTTTAGGCATAAAGCACGTTATACATTTATTTGGCGTTTACAATGGCAAAAACATTCGTATGCTTGTTCTTAATCGCCGTAATCGCTACTGGCGGATTAACCGCTTTTAGCGCAGCTACTGGGGCAGAAGTGCAAAACGCGACGTCCAGCCTCATTTCGCCCCCAGTTGGTTCCCAAGCATACGGGCAATATTCAATGGGCGCCACCAACTATGGCGGAAAACAAGACGATTGGGCTTATTGCATCAGACAAACCAGCGACATCGGCTTGATACTCGCTGGACAAACTCGATCTTACGGCGCTGGAGGTAGCGACATGTGGCTGCTCAAGACAGGCTTAGCATCTTACACGATGGAAAACGGCGTCACAGGCGCTTACCAAAGAGAACAATGGAACGTGACTTTTGGCGGTGCATCTGACGACGGCGCGTTTTCAGTAATTCAAACCAGCGATGGCGGTTTTGCGGTTGCTGGGTTCACGGGTTCTTTTGGCGCAGGCGGAAAGGACATGTGGCTTGTTAAAACTGACTCCGAAGGCAACATGCAGTGGAACCAAACTTACGGCGGAACAGGCGATGACGCGGCAGTTTGCCTTGTTCAAGCAGTGGGCGGCGGCTACTTGATGTCAGGATACACCAATTCAGTTGTTCAATCCCAAACTGCGTGGGTAGTGAAAACGGACAGCGCAGGCAACATGGAGTGGAGTACAACGTTAGCTGGAGTTGCCGCGAACTCGGTTGTTCCAACTTTGGATGGCGGCTACGCGTTTGCCGTTGAAAACCAAGACGCCTTTGGGTTCGTTAGAACCACTGCTGCTGGTCAAGTTTTAGCGGAGCACCTGTATCCCGCGGCTGGCCGCACCGCGTCAGCTCAAAGCATAGTTCACGCGGATGATGGCGGCTACGCTATTGCAGGCTGGGTTAGTAACGCAGATACGGGTTTGCATGATGCGTGGCTGGTTAAAGTTGATGCCTCTGGCCAACAGCAGTGGAGCCGAACATTTGCTGATTGGGGCGCGTACAGCTTGATTAAAACGTCGAAAGGCGACTACGCGTTAACTGGCGACCGAGCGTTTCTGATTTTAACTGATGCTTCAGGTAACGTTTTGTGGAACCGATTGTATGACGGGCAAACTGGCAACGGCAGCCAATACTTCACTCGGATGCAGTCCATTATCGAAGCTAGCCCTGACCACTTTGTTTTGGCAGGCGTTCACAATGGTGGGCAATACGTGAATTTGCAGTTTCAATGGATAGAAGTTTCGCTTAAATCCGGCGAGCAACTGGTACCGCCTGAAATAACAATTCTTTCCCCCGTAAGCACGACTTATAATACGCGGAGCGTTCCGCTCACTTTCTATGTTAATGAGCCAACGCGCTTTCTCAGCTACCACGTAAACGGCTTTGTAGGCTTTAACTTTACGTTAAGCGGGAATACTACGCTGGAAAACTTGCCCAACGGCAACTACAGCGTGACTGTTTTCGCTACTGATATGGAATTCAACACTGCATCCTCGCAGGCTGTAAGCTTCAGCGTAAACAGTTCTGCGCCGTATGTTGTTCCGAAAGTGACTATTCAATCGCCCGTCAGCCAAACCTACAACAGCACGCAGATTCAACTGGAATTCACGGTGGATCAACGGGTTTTTTGGACAGTGTACAGCCTTGACGGGCAAGAAAACAAAACCGCCCTCTCCAAACTGATACTTTTCATTGAAGGCGGAACCCACCAATTAACCGTTTATGCGGGGCACACTGTTGGAGACGAAGCGGGCTCAGCCACGGTAACTTTCACGGTTTCGCCGTTTGCACGCGGGCAGCCGCTTCCTTGGGCATCATCTAATGGCACTTACGGCGATATTGTAAACCAATTTTTCCAAGCAACCGCGCAAATTGTTTCTCCGCAGGCGTTTCTGATTATAGGAATTGTGTTTTTGGCGCTTGGCGTCAGTATAATAGTAATTGGCTTGGTGTTTAGAAGAAACATTTCAAAGCAAAAGAGACAGCCGCGCATGGTCCGCTGAGGCCTGCAAACGCCAACGGCAGTGTTGTTTGTGGCGCGGGATGTGGGATTTGAACCCACGCGGCCTTTCGACCACAGACTTAGCAGGCCTGCCCCCTACCAGGCTAGGGCAATCCCGCACTGCATGGACTGCTGATAGCCTATGCGTTGGTGGTATTATTATTTTTTTGTTTTTGTTTGGTGTTTTGGTGGGGTTGTGGAATTTTTATTTATTAGGTTGCTGTATTGTGTTTGTGGGTGTGTTTGCGTGGGTGAGAACGATAAGGAGCTGCGGGTTTCGAAGATTCGGAATGGCACGGTTATTGACCATATTGGCGGTGGGTACGCGTTGGATGTGGTGAAGATTTTGGGGATTACTGGGCGTGAGGGGCGTGTGATGACTATTGCTGTTAATGTGCCTAGTGGTCGTTTTGGTGTTAAGGATGTGGTGAAGGTTGAGGGTCGCGCGTTGAATGCGCGTGAGGTTAACCGGATTGCGCTGGTTGCGCCGCATGCGACGATTAATATTATTCGCGATTACTGCGTGGTGGAGAAGTTGCTGGTGGAGTTGCCGCGGGTGATTGAGGGTTTGGTTCGGTGTGTGAATCCTGCGTGTGTGAGCAATAGCAATGAGCCTGTGGTGTCGCGGTTTTATGTGGAGTGCGCTGAGCCTTTGTTGTTGAAGTGTCATTATTGTGGTGGTTTGTTGGAGAAGGCTGACGTGTTGCAGCAGTTGTAGTTTTGCTGTGTGCGAGTTGGAGTAGTTTCTCGAAGTAGTTTTTGCGCAGGGTTTTGCCTTTGCCTATGCTTGGGCACTCGTTTGTGGGGAGGAACTGGTATTTTTGGTTTGTTGATCTAAGTTCGAAGGGGTAGAACCTGCAGATTAACGGTCTTAATGTGTAGATGGCGCAGCGGTTTTTTGTGAGGAATACGCATTTGCCGTTTTCTGGTGTTTTTTTCATTTCGTAACTGTAGGGTGCTTTGCCTTTGATTTTCACTGCGAACTGTGGGATTGGCTGTGCTGTTGCTGTGGCGATTTGTTCCGCTTCTGCGGTTAGGAGGAGAATGTGGCGGTTTTTCTTTTTTGTATCGCCGCAGCATAAACCGCATTTTGTGCATTGGAAGCGCAGTTCTGTAGGATACTCAAAGTTCACTTTGTGTCCCTGTATGTGAATGGGCGTTGGAGTGGAGTTATCTGTTTCGGTGTCCTTCGCCGTATTGGTAGGGTCTGCTGTGGTTTTTGTCTAGTTTCTTTTTGAACATGGTGTCCATGTTTACGGTTGGGCATGCTAGGCGGCTTGCGTCTAGAACGTAGAATATTACGTCTATGAGTTCTTCAGCTATTTTTTCTTCTGAGCTGCCTTTTTTCCATGCGTCGCTGGCTTCGCCGAGTTCTATGAACGCGAAAAGCAGCTTTTTGGGGATGTCTTCTGGTTTGTTGTAGAAGCCTTTTTCGATGACGAGGGTTTCGATTTCTTTTTTCATTTCTTCCAAATGCATTTTCCGTTTCTCCCGCTCATGTTCACGCGTGGTGAACTGTTATGCTCACACAAAACGGTAGCCCCCTTATATAAAGGAAGTATAAATAGGCAAGATTAGTCTGTCCTTTGAATGTGCAGGAACTGCTACTACTTGCCGTCCAGAATGTTTTTGCGTATTTCAGCTGCATGTGGTTAAGGGTTAAGCCTATGCCAGTTTACGTGACTGGAAAAGGCAGAGCGCTGAAGTTTTAGTGCTTGGTCAGTACGATGTAGAGAACGTTGTTTCCGCGTAGCAGCACGTTTCCGTAGTTCGTGAGCAACTGCTCGTCTCTGCATTCGGTTGCGCCTTCAAGCAGAATGTTCATGTGCCCATCGCATTTTATCATAGTTCCCTTATACTCGCAGCCGTTTTTGAGGACTACTTCGATGTTTCCATGAAGTTGTTTGATGAGGACGTTTAAAGGTTTTTTACTTGGTTCCATCATAGCACCGTATTCCATTAGAGTAGATACATGCACATATGCACAACCCATCACATATAAAAGTTTTATGAAAGAATAGCTGCAAACTTGTCCAACTGCTTCCGGTTCAAGCTGAAACAAGCCTGATTAACCATGCTGAACTGGTGCTGTGCAAGCAGCCTGCTGGAAAATTAGGAGCCTACCCCCTACTGGTTTCTGCATAGAACCACTATTAGGCTCCAAATAGGCTGTAGTCAAGAAATCTTGACTAAGCGTTGGTCAAGAAACCTTGACAAAAAGGCTTTTACCCGTGAAACAGCCGATGTTAGTATGGGGCTGGTTGTGTACAAGAACCCGTTTTTGGTTGGATTCTTGTTAAGCATCCTAGTGGGCAGCGGGCTGATTTTATTAAGCACCCTCCCAGTTGGTACCGTTCACGCCTCCACAGACGTGACGGGAATACTCAACACCGATACCACTTGGACGCAAGCAAACAGCCCCTTTACGCTTACAGGACCTGTTGGCGTGCAAACTGGAGTAACTTTGACGATTGAAGCAGGAGTCACCGTTAACCTCAATGATTATTACATTCAGGTGAACGGAACGTTAACGGCGAGAGGTTCAGACACCGATAAGATTTACTTTAATGGCGGCTCAATCGTGTTTACATCCGTTAGCAACGGTTGGAACGAGAACACGGGTTCAGGCTCGATACTCGAAAACACCGTGGCTGATTCGGTGGCAACTGACGTTTCCGTTAAGGTAACGAAGAGCTCGGTAACTGCGCTAAGTCTGGATGGTGGTTCATCAACGGTTTCTCATAATGCCATAGGCTCGCTTTTTGTTGGGAATAATGCTTCGCCGACCATAACTAACAATGACATAACCAATTCCTTCACAATGAATGGTTCGCCGACAGTCACTTCTAACAATATTGATGCTCGCCCTTGGGTAAGAAGCGGCTCACCCGTAATTTCCAACAACCAAATCAGCGATGGCCTCCACTGCGATGCTGCTGGTGGACAAATAACGATTTCAAACAATGAAATACGCTCAAAGAACAATTTTGCGCTGATTTTTGTTGCTGGCACACACGCAGACATCACCGACAATATACTCATCGGAAGCAGCAGCAAGCCGATGGGCATAACGGTCGGCGGAATTTTAAGCTCTGCATCCATAAGTCAAAACCACATCTACGACTGCCAAACGGGCATATCTGTTGACCACAGCAATGTGCAAATCTCCAAAAACGTCATCGTTAACTGTGATGTGGGAATCAAGATTACTTTACATGCACCCATAGCTGGCTCAAGTCCCCCGTGGAACACCGATCCAGTCGTGGATGTCCAAGCGAACACCATAGCCAGGAACACCATAGGCATCCAATACAGCCCTTACGTGTTAACCTCAACAATCTCAAACAACAACATCTACGAAAACAGCGAGTACAACTTCAAACTGCAGCAATTCGCAAGCAACATAAATGTTCCAAACAACTGGTGGGGAACAACCGACACAGAAGCAATTGAACAGTCAATCTACGACTTCGACAAAGACTTCGCCTTAGGCTCAGTAGATTTCACGCCGTTTCTGACAGCGCCAAACTCTGAAGCACCCGCAATCCCAGCGTCAATACCTACGCCCACGCCAGTTCCAACGTCTACCCCGGCACCAACAACGACGTCCACACCAACCCCAGCACCTGATGCGAGGGCGGCCCAAACGGCACCCCAACAACAACCGCATAAGAAACAAGGATTGCTGGACATAA